>NZ_JBIDFE010000035.1:0-13735 GCF_046635605.1 Gilliamella sp. BG3 | reverse complement strand
ATACTTTCAGGTATTATGCTCCAGATATTGTCCACTTTGTTCAGCTTGATCCGTTTTAGGTTTTTAGTCAGGTTTAATCTGTGTCAGTATGAGCTTAACGGATTGGTTTTAATGCCTTAAATAAAATAATAAAACGCTAGTTGATGGCTCCAATTTAAGCTAAATTAGGTATATAATTTGAAAAAACAATAAATGAGATCGGTAATGACTAGTCAAAATAGTGTAAGTTCTATTTCTGTTTCACATCTTTTAGAAGCTAAACCAGCTTTTTGTTGTCAGTTAGATGGTAAAGGCAAAGCGCTACCACTTAATGAACAGAGTAAACCTTCAATTTCACAACCATTTTGGATTCATTTAGATTTTGCTAAACAAGAAACCATCAATTGGGTAAATAATACAAATCTAGTTCCAGATTTGATTAAAAATGAATTGCTAAAACCTAAGCAAATATCCAAGGAAATTCGTTTTGAGTCTGGTGTTTTAGTGGTTTTAAAAGGTGTTAATTTTGTTCCCAATGAGCTTCCCGATCCTATTGTTACCTTTCGTTTTTATATAACTGATAACATGATTATTTCAACACGACATCAACAAATTTCGGCTATTGCTGAATTAAAGGATCATCTAGAAAAGGGCATTGGTCCTGTAGATGTGGCGGATTGGTTGATTCAAATGTCTGATTTAATTAGTGATCAAGTTAATTTATCTTTTGATAGTGTTCACAATAAAATCATTAAGTTAGAGGAATCTGTTTTAAATCAACGTATCTTTTCTTATAAAGAAATTGGTCGAGTTCGTAAACAGTTGATCGTCTTACGCCGATTGTTATCACCACAACGCGATATTTTTGTAAAAATTTCGACTGAAAGAATATCGTGGATTGACGATAACGATCGCCAACGCTTGCATGATATTTCCTATCAACAAAATCATTATGTATCTGATATTGATAGCTGTTTATTAAGAATAGCTTCAATTATGGAACAAATTAATAGCTTCTTGGCTGAGTCAACCAATAAAAGAATCTATTTAATGTCACTTTTTACCATAATTTTTACACCCATTACGTTTTTAACTAGTTTGCTTGGTGTCAATTTAGCTGGTATTCCTTTTAGTAGTGAAAGTTGGTCTTTTGTTGGATTAATATTATTACTTGTTATTATTTGTGTTATTTCAGTTATTTGGCTTAAATACAAAAAATGGTGGTAATAAAGCATCTTTAAAAAATGGATAAAAATTTATGAATATTTATAAAGTTGGGTATAAGGATATAATTGACTTTTTATTTAAAACCATAAAATTAATACTGATTCAAACTTATCTTGTTTGAAATTTTAATGAATAATTATTCTTATGCAACCTAATCAATCTTATCGTTTATTTATTGCCGAAAAGCCCAGCTTAGCAAGGGCTATCGCTGACGTATTACCTAAACCTCTTCAAAAAGGTAATGGTTTTATTAAAGCGAGTAATGGTGATGTGGTTAGTTGGTGTATTGGTCATCTCCTTGAGCAAGCCACTCCAGAGGTTTATGATCCTCGATATAAGAAATGGGTGATTAATGATTTACCCATAGTGCCTGAAAAATGGATATTAATGCCTAAAGGCAATACAGAAAAACAATTTAATATTTTGGTAGATTTGATTAAGTCAGCAGAGCAAATAGTACATGCTGGTGACCCAGATAGGGAAGGGCAGTTACTAGTTGATGAAATTTTAAATTATTGCCAATTATCGCCAGATAAGCGCAAAGCAATTCAACGCTGTTTAATTAGTGATTTGAATGCCAGCGCTGTTGAAAAATCATTGCAACAATTACGCAACAATCAAGATTTTATTCCTTTATCAACTTCGGCATTAGCAAGGGCTAGAGCCGATTGGCTATATGGAATTAATATGAGTCGTCTTTGTACCATTGTTGGTCAAAAAAACGGTTATCGGGGGGTTTTATCAATTGGGCGAGTACAAACCCCTATTTTAGGGTTAGTGGTTAGGCGAGATTTAGAGATAGAGCAATTTGTACCTAAACCATTTTATGAAGTTTTTGCAGTGCTACAAACCAAAGATAATGAAATATTTAAAGCTAAATGGCAACCCAGCGAAGCTTGCTCGCCTTATCAGGACGAAGAAGGACGTGTTTTAGTTAAAAAATTGGCCGAAAATGTTTGTCAGCGTATTAATAAGCAATCGGGCACAATTGATAAAGTTAGTAATAAAAAGAAAGAACTTGCGCCACCAATGCCATTTAATTTATCGGCACTGCAA
Source organism: Gilliamella sp. BG3 (assembly GCF_046635605.1). Taxonomy (NCBI): domain Bacteria; kingdom Pseudomonadati; phylum Pseudomonadota; class Gammaproteobacteria; order Orbales; family Orbaceae; genus Gilliamella; species Gilliamella sp. BG3. The sequence continues at coordinate 11,473 of NZ_JBIDFE010000035.1, read as the reverse complement.
ATTGAGATGGCTAAAAAAAATGGGCTAAGTGCCCAAGATGTGCTTGATATTTGCCAATCATTATATGAAAAACACAAATTAATTACTTATCCAAGATCAGACTGTCGCTTTTTGCCAGAAGAACACTTAAAACAAATTACAGGTGTAAAGTCTGCCATTGAAAATAATTGTCCAGAACTACAAACCGCAATTAATAATGCTGATTATACTTTACGCACTAAAGCTTGGAATGACAAAAAAGTGGAAGCACATCACGCTATTATTCCAACGTTGCGTAAAGCTAAAATGGAAAACTTAACTGACAACGAAAAGGCGGTTTATCAAGTTGTGGCAACGCAATATTTAGCTCAATTTTATCCAGCATATAAATATGCTGAATTGCAAATTGATGTAGATATTCAAGGCGGAAAATTTATTTCTAAAGCTAACCAAATGCTTGATGAAGGTTGGAAAGTTTTATTTAGAACTAAAAACCATCAATCCCCAACCGATATGAATGACAATGAAAGTAATGGTTTATTAACTAAATTAGTTAAAAAGGGTGAAACCGTGCAATGCATTGATACTGAACTGGTTAGCAAAGAAACTCAGCCACCAAGACAATTTACTGACGCAACACTGTTGTCTGCGATGACGGGGATTGCCAGATTTGTTAAAGATCCCGAAATCAAAAAAATACTACGCGAAACAGATGGTTTAGGTACAGAAGCAACAAGGGCAGGTATTATTGAATTGTTATTTAAACGTCAATTTTTAATTCGTCAAGGCAAAGCAATTCGCTCAACCGAGGTGGGTAAAAATCTGATTTTATCACTACCAGATATAATGTCGATGCCAGACATGACCGCCCATTGGGAATTGCAATTAAACGAAATTAGCAAAAAAGAGTTTTCGTACCAACAATTTATGTATCAACTTAATTTATCACTGTTAGATCTTGTTAATCAGTTAAAGAATGCAAGGTTGAATATTTAAGGTTAATATCTATATAAAAAACAGGATGAAATTTAATAATACTGTTCATTCTGTTTATTAATATAGCCATACTAATTAAATAATAATTTTAAGTGCTTTTTCTTTTTGTTATTTTTATAACTCGATCAAATATCAGCATATATTAATAATATTATCCAAGTTAGCCGTTTTGAGTACATTTTTCTTAAATAAATGTGATAAAAGAAATCACAAAATAATTACCAAATTGGACTGATTATTATTGAGTAATTCAGATAGTTCCCTTTAAAATATTTACGTTAGTTAATAGGGTAGCGATTGTATATTCTATTAGATAATAGGGTTATCAATTTTATATAAAGTAAAGATGAAAACGGCGATAAGTGCCGTTTTTCAACAACTGTATTTATTTTTTCGTGATATAGGTTGACTTCTAATCCTTAAAGGAGTATAAAGAGCCCGCCTTTTGAGCTTTTCTTCCTTTTTTAGCTATTATGGAAGTTAAAAACGAGGGTGAAGGGAAGTTGAAATATAAAGTGAAGAGTTCAATTTACAGGAGAAATATGGACACTCAATCGGGTCACCCCAAGACTAGGGGAGACAAATTTAAACACATCATTATCGGTTAATGAACCTGTCTAAATAACCATTTTTTCAGTTCACAAACCGAAATTGATAAAACGGTAACGGTGAACGATATGTATTTTTTTACACGCTATCACACAAATTCAAAACACCAATGCGCGCAAAGTTTAATGGTGCGTGTTTTACATCTTTCAGAAAAACATTTAGAACCACCGAGTTGTATCTAAATTCTTAATTAATTCTGTTTGCTAATCAAATTTAATGCTCAGCCCAAGCTATAAGAAATAGCTTTATAGGCTACTTTTGATATGCACTAAATTTTAGTTAATCACAAAATTTAATTATTTATTGTTATTTAGTAACAATAAGTTGGCCTACTTTTGCCAAAATTATGAATATAGGTACTTATGATGACAAAAAATACATCAAAAACTAAAGCACAAAATAGTGTAGATATTAAAGCTATCAACGAAGCTCAAAGCAGTCTTGATAGTATTTTAGCTAAATTTCAATCCAGCCTTTCAGGATTAACACAAGAAAGTGCAAAGTCGAGAATTGAAACATATGGAAAAAATGAAGTTGCACGCGAAAAGGTACCATCAGTTTTAGTACAACTATTAATGGCGTTTAATAATCCATTTATATTTGTATTATTAGCGTTAGCTATTGTCAGTTTTGTGACTGATTTTTGGTTACCTTTGCAAAATGGTGAAGAGACAGATTTAACCAGTATTATCATTATTCTAACTATGGTATCACTGAGTGGATTATTGCGTTTTTGGCAGGAATTTAGATCGAACAAAGCGGCTGAGGCGTTAAAATCGATGATTCGCACAACAGCAACGGTGCTAAGACGTGCGCATAAAGATATGAGCCCAGAACGTATTGAAATTCCATTAAGTGAAATTGTTCCTGGGGATATTGTTTACTTGTCGGCTGGAGACATGATCCCAGCAGATATTCGATTGATTGAATCTCGGGATTTATTTGTTAGCCAAGCCGTATTAACAGGCGAATCAATTCCTGTTGAAAAGTACGACACATTAGGTGCTGTAACACAAAAAACATCCGATAATATCGAAACATCAAACATCAACAAAGATAATTTGCTTGATGTTAATAACATTTGTTATATGGGAACCAACGTTGTTAGTGGAACCGCCACAGCCATTGTTGTTGCAACAGGAGGGGATACTCATTTTGGCTCATTGGCAAAATCAATTGTAGGATCTCGTGCTGAAACTTCGTTTGATCGCGGTGTTAATAGTGTTAGCTGGTTGCTTATTCGCTTTATGCTAATTATGGTGCCAATTGTATTTTTTATTAATGGTTTTTCAAAAAATGATTGGGGCGATGCTGCACTTTTTGCATTAGCCGTGGCCGTTGGCTTGACGCCTGAAATGTTACCAATGATTGTGAGCGCTAATCTAGCAAAAGGCGCTGTTGGTATGGCAAAACGTAAAGTAGTTGTTAAAAGACTTAACGCAATCCAAAATTTTGGGGCGATGGATATTTTATGTACTGACAAAACGGGGACATTAACACAAGATAAAATTATTTTAGAGCATCACCTTGATATAAAAGGTCAAGTCGATTCATCTGTTTTGGAACTTGCATGGCTTAATAGTTATTATCAAAGCGGCATGAAAAACTTGATGGATAAAGCGATTATTCGTTTTGCCGAAGAAAAGACCAGCATGAAAAAGGTTGGTGTTAGCTTATACAAAAAAATTGATGAATTACCATTTGATTTTGTACGCCGACGTTTATCGGTGGTGGTACAAAATGGTGATGATAACCATTTGATGATTTGTAAAGGCGCAGTTGAAGAAATGCTGTCTATTGCCAGTTACGTTTATGAAAATGACGAATATTTACCATTAAACGATGAACGTAAACAAGCTTTGATCGCATTAGCACATGAATATAATAAAGAAGGTTTTAGAGTATTAGCCGTTGGAGTAAAAAACATTCCGGCAAGTGAAACAAAACCACAATACACCGTGCAGGACGAAACTGCGCTCGCCATTCGTGGCTTTTTAACTTTTTTAGATCCACCAAAAGAAAGCGCATTTGAAGCTATTTCGGCATTGAATGAGCATGGTGTGGGCGTTAAAGTTTTAACTGGTGATAACGAAATCATCACCATTAAAGTTTGCCGAGAAGTTGGTTTAGAACCAGGCACGCCATTACTTGGCACTGAAATTGAAAAAATGGATGATGTCGAGCTAAAAAAACAGATCGAACAGCACACTATTTTTGCAAAATTAACGCCGCTGCAAAAATCGCGAATTATTCGGTTGTTGCAAGATAATGGACATACAGTTGGTTTTTTAGGCGATGGTATTAACGATGCACCAGCACTTCGCGATGCAGATGTAGGGATTTCGGTCGATACTGCAACCGACATCGCTAAAGAATCTGCTGATATTATTTTACTTGAAAAAAGCCTAATGGTTTTAGAAGAAGGTGTAATATGTGGCCGAGAGACCTTTGGCAATATCATGAAATATCTAAACATGACAGCAAGTTCTAATTTTGGCAATATTTTTTCAGTATTGGTTGCTAGTGCGTTTCTACCATTTTTACCTATGCTAGCGATACATTTACTTATTCAAAACTTATTGTATGATATTTCACAACTCTCATTGCCATGGGACAAAATGGACAATGAATTTTTACAAAAACCACGTAAATGGAATGCGTTAAATATTAGACGTTTTATGATTTGGATTGGGCCTACATCGTCTATTTTTGATATCACAACTTATGCATTAATGTGGTTTGTATTTAGTGCTAATAGTGTTGAAGCTCAATCACTATTTCATTCAGGATGGTTTATTGAAGGGTTATTATCGCAAACTTTGGTTGTGCACATGCTAAGAACACAAAAAATTCCATTTGTGCAAAGCACGGCGGCATTTCCTGTTATTGTGATGACTTTGTTAGTTATGGCGATTGGTATTTATATTCCATTTTCTCCACTAAGTGGGTTAATTGGACTACAACCATTACCGTGGTCATACTTTCCATGGCTATTAGCAACTCTATTTAGCTATTGCTGCGTTGCACAATTAATGAAACGTATCTATATCAAACGTTTTGGACAATGGTTTTAATTAACTAATAACAGCTAAGTGATACTAATATCGCTTAGCTAATTTAAGAAGTATTTATTTAAAAAACACTAAAAATCAAAATGTTAAATATAAAATAATAACAAAGGAAATAATCTATGAAAACACCACATAAAAATTTAATTATGCTAATTAAAAGCCGAAAACAAAAAAAGCTCAAGCAAAATTAAGCCATTAAATATAAAATAGTTAGCGCAAGGATTTTAAGTTAACACACAATAAAAAACCCCAATTATTGGGGTTTTTGTTTAATTGTTTATTAGTTTGAAATAAAACGATTAATTAAAATAATTACAAGTTGTAGGTAATTAAAAGTTTAGATAATTTCAGACGCTTTTTTTAGAATTTCATGAATTTCATCTTTAATTTTAAGTTTCTGTTTTTTTAATGCCTCTATCGTTTCAGCGGTATTGACAATAATTCCAGATTCAATATTTTTAATTTTTTGGTCGAGCTCATTATGTTGGTCGAATAATTTTTGAAAACGTAAATCGGTATTTTTTAATTTGGAAATTAATTCTCGATATTCTGGAAACATAGTGCCTCCTTATATGGGCTAGTTAGAATAATAACAATAGCAGCTATTGCTAATTCAGAATACAATATTATGTGTAGTTTTAATAGAAAAATTGTTTTAATAACCAAATATATTTTTATAACAAAACTGTTTTTATTGCAGAGTAAAAAACAACAAGGGAGTTATTCCATGAGTGAGTCGATTGTAGTTGCCAAAAGTCATGGTAAAGATTTATCAATTATTGCTGCATTAGCTAATCGTCATGGTTTAATTACTGGCGCAACTGGTACAGGTAAAACAGTGACATTACAAAAAATGGCAGAAGGTTTTTCAAAAATAGGTGTACCTGTCTTTCTTGCTGATGTTAAAGGCGACCTAACTGGGATTGGTGAAAAGGGCAAATTAACTGAAAAACTACAAGCTCGTTTAGCGAGTATTGAAGTTAATAATTGGCAACCAGACTCGTCACCCATTGAATTATGGGATGTATTTGCTGAAAAAGGAATCCCCGTTCGTAGCACTGTGTCAGATATAGGGCCTATTTTGCTTGGTCAGTTACTCGATTTAAATAACGTTCAAGCAGGGGTTTTACAGTTAGTATTTAAAATTGCTGATGATAACAATTTATTATTAATTGATTTTAAAGATCTTCGAGCATTAATTCAATTTGTTGGTGATAACGCTAAAAAATTTACCACACAATATGGAAACATTTCGCTATCGTCAATTGGCGCAATTCAACGTGGATTGTTAACTCTTGAACAACAAGGTGCCGAATTTTTCCTTGGTGAACCAATGCTTAACATTCAAGATTTAATGCAAGTTAATCCTAAAGGTTACGGTATAATTAACATCTTATCGGCCGAAAAGTTATATAACTCGCCAAAATTATATTCAGTCTTTTTATTGTGGTTATTGTCAGAACTTTTTGAGCATTTGCCAGAAGTAGGTGATCTTGATAAGCCGAAACTTGTCTTCTTTTTTGACGAAGCTCACTTACTTTTTAATAACATTTCGCCTGCATTATTAGAAAAAATAGAACAAGTGGTGCGTTTAATTCGCTCTAAAGGGGTCGGGGTTTATTTTTCTTCTCAGAATCCGAGTGATATTCCTGATACAGTTTTAGGGCAATTAGGCAATCGTGTGCAACATGCCTTACGCGCATTTACCCCAAAAGATCAAAAAGCTGTAAAAGTGGCTGCCCAAACTATGCGTGCCAATCCAAGTTTTGATACTGAAAAAGCAATAATGGAATTAGGCGTTGGCGAAGCTCTTATCTCGTTTCTAGATGAAAAAGGCAGTCCAAACATGGTTGAACGTGGTTATATTATTGCACCGAGTTCAAAAATGGGACCTATGTTGCCAGAAGATCAATTAACTATTATTCGCCAATCATGTTTTTACAATAAATACGCACAAACCATAGATCGACAATCCGCTTATGAAATACTGAAAAATGGATTTTCGTTAAATAACCAATCCGATCAAAACAGCAATGGTAGCGATATAAAAAGAGACGATGATAAAAATAATAAACAAAATAATGGTGGATTGCTAAATTTTTTAAGCACACTACTTTTTGGTACTAAGGGGCCAAGAGGTGGACAACATGATGGTATCACCCAAAAAATAGCTAAAAGCGCAACAAGGCAAGTTGTTAATCAAATCGGTAAACAGATCACCCGTGGTATATTAGGTGGTTTAAAAAAATAACCAAAACAAAGTTATTACTTAAAAAGTCAGCAAAATAGGAGTATTTTAATGTTAAAAATGTTCATAGAATGGTATAAAAAACGCTTTAGCGATCCGCATGTTGTTTCGCTAATGGCTGTTATTGTTGGCTTATTTGTTATTATCTATTTTTTCAATAAAATTCTTCTACCGGTTTTAATTGCGATTGTACTATCTTATTTACTTGATAGACCGGTTAACTATCTACATAAAAAAAACATACCAAGAACACTGGCAGTTGTAATGGTGTTACTGCTTTTTTTAATGATTGTATTAGTCGGATTTATGATTTTATTACCATTAATTTGGCAACAAAGCATTAGCTTAATCACTAATATTCCAAACATGCTAAATTTTGCAAACAACTTTTTAACCACCTTGCCTGAACACTACCCTGAACTAATTGATGTTGGCTTATTCGACTCGATCATCCAAGGTATTACCAACAAAGTTGTGCAAACTGGTAATTCGTTATTGCAATTTTCCATTGTGTCTTTATTAGGGCTAGTATCTGTTGCAATTAATGGGGTATTAGTGCCCATAATGATGTTTTTTTTATTAAAGGACAAAACAAAAATATGGGGATACTGTTCAAAAATCTTGCCTAAGAACCGTACAATTTTGAACAAAGTTGCTGCTGAAATGGATATGCAAATATCCAATTATATAGTAGGCAATGTACTACATATAATTATTTTATCCATTTGTGTCTATATTCCTTTTTGGTATTTTGGTTTAGATTATGGACTTTTATTAGCAGTGCTTGTTGGATTATCTGTATTAGTGCCTTACGTTGGTATTATTATTTCAAGTATTCCGGTTGTATTAATTGCTCTATTTCAATGGGGATTAAGCGCACAATTTGGTTATTTATTGTTTTTCTATGTATTAATACAAGCATTAGATGGTAATTTATTGGTACCTTGCTTATTTTCTGAAAAACTTAATTTACATCCATTAGTTATTATTTTAGCGGTAATTGTGTTTGGTGGTTTATGGGGATTTTGGGGAATATTTTTTGCAATACCTTTGGCTACATTGGTTAAAGCAATTATAAATGCATGGCCAAAATCAGACGAATTAAATACTATCAATAGCGAAGTAAAAGCAGATTAATGGTTAATCTGCTTTTAATCAGAACTATTTGCTGTGTTTTTTAAGATAGTCTAAAACTACTTCGTGATGGTTAGCGGTTTTGAAATCATCAAACACTTTTTCGATTTTACCGTCTTTGCCAATTAAAAAGCTTATACGGTGAATCCCATCGTAGGTTTTTCCCATAAACTCTTTTTCGCCCCAAGTACCAAATGCTTGAGCAACTTCATGATTTTCGTCAGAAAGTAGCGTAAAATTTAACAGCTCTTTTTCGATAAATCGAGATAACTTCTCAGGTTTATCGGTACTTATACCAAGGATCACCACATTATATTTTTTGAACTCATCAGAACAATCTCGCAAATTACATGCTTGCACAGTGCAACCAGGTGTCATCGCTTTTGGGTAAAAATAAATTAAAACACGTTTGCCTTTAAAGTCATTTAAGCCTACAAGCTCTCCATCTTGGTCTGGCAACGAAAACTGAGGTGCTTTTTCACCTTCTTTAAGTGGATTAACCATATGATTATTACCTATTTTAATAGTTTAATTTTTAATTGGAAATATAAAAAGTGCCATACATCTAAACTAAGTTATTAAAAAAACGACTTGCTGCATCAATGGTATGATTGATCTCTTTATCTGTGTGCTTAAGTGACATGAAACCAGCTTCGAAAGCTGACGGTGCAAAATAAACACCTTCATTTAGCATATGATGATAGAATTTCTTAAATAATTCAACATTACACTGCATCACATCTTGATAAGTGGTTACTTCAGAAGCAGTTGTAAAGAATAATCCAAACATCCCTCCTACATAATTCAACACTAACGGCACATTATGCTTTTTAGCTACCGATAATAAACCATCAGCAAGCGATGCGGTTTTATCTTTTAACTCTTGATAGATTCCAACTTCCATTAACTTGGTTAACGTTGTGTAACCCGCTGCCATTGCAACGGGGTTACCTGAAAGCGTTCCAGCTTGGTATATTGGACCAGTTGGTGCTAATTGCATCATAATATCTGCACGACCACCAAACGCTCCAACAGGCATACCTCCACCAATAATTTTGCCTAAACAAGTTAAATCGGGCACAACATCATAATAATCTTGAGCTCCGCCCAGTGCGACTCGAAAGCCTGTCATCACTTCGTCAATGATTAATAACGTACCATACTTATCGCAAAGTGCTCGTAAACCGTGCAGAAACTCTTTTTGAGCTGGCACGCAATTCATATTGCCCGCAACTGGCTCAATAATGATGGCGGCAATTTGGTCGGGATATTGCTCAAATTGTTTTTTAACCGATTCTAAATTATTATAATCACAAACTAATGTATGCTTAACAAAATCATCAGGTACACCTGGTGAAGTTGGGTGACCAAAAGTAAGGGCACCAGACCCCGCTTTAACTAACAAATAATCAGCATGACCGTGATAACAGCCTTCAAATTTAATAATCTTATCACGTCCAGTAAAACCACGTGCAACACGGATGGCACTCATGGTTGCTTCAGTTCCCGAATTTACCATACGCACCATTTCAATTGAAGGCATTAATTGAGTGACCAAATTAGCAACTTTGGTTTCAATTTCGGTTGGTGCACCATAACTCAAACCGTTATGAACAGCGTTAATTACCGCATTGGCTACATCGGGGTCATTGTGTCCAAGGATCATCGGCCCCCAAGAACCGACATAATCAATATAGGCTCTTTCGTCCACATCATAAATATACGCACCGTTTGCACGCTCAATAAATAAAGGTGAGCCACCAACACCATTAAAGGCGCGAACAGGCGAATTAACGCCACCAGGCATAACTGATTGAGCCTGATGATAAAGTTTTTCTGATTTGAAATTGTTTTGCATAACTGAGATGATCTCTCTATAAAAATTTGTTGTATTTATTCATAAAATCAAAATAAATTCAAGCCAACTATGAGAAATTTATTTAATAGAAGTTTTCTATTTTGTATTTTCATTTAGCAAAGGTATATAATGCAAAGATCAATATATTAGGAGAAGAATATGAGCGATGCTTTACCGATTAACTTTACTGATGCTGCAGCCAACAAAGTTAAATCATTAGTCACTGAAGAAGAGAACCCAAACCTAAAATTAAGGGTGTATATAACAGGCGGTGGTTGTAGTGGATTTCAGTATGGTTTTACTTTCGATGAAAAGGTAAACGAAGATGACTTAGCTATTGAAAAAAATGGTGTATCTTTAGTTATCGATCCCATGAGCTTACAATATCTAGTTGGCGGCACTATCGATTATGTAGAAGGTTTACAAGGCTCTCGTTTTGTGGTTGATAATCCCAATGCAACAACAACATGCGGTTGCGGTTCATCTTTCAGTGTTTAAGCCATATTTAAGTTTTAAAAATACCAATAACGTTATGGGAAGATAATAAACCATAACTTTAACTTTAATTTTTATAGAAAGATTAATAAAAGCCATAAAAAGTGACAAACATTGAGCAGTTAAACAATAATTTTTAATTTTTAGTTGACGGCAAAATTAAGATGGGTAAAATGCACAGCATTCGAAACGCAATTACCTTTTGGTAATAAGTTTTGAGCCCGGGTGGTGAAATCGGTAGACACAAGGGATTTAAAATCCCTCGGCCTTTTTGGCCGTGCGAGTTCAAGTCTCGCCCCGGGCACCACTAACAAACAACTCTCATGCGGGAATAGCTCAGTTGGTAGAGCACGACCTTGCCAAGGTCGGGGTCGCGAGTTCGAACCTCGTTTCCCGCTCCAATAAAACATCTATTTAGTATAAAAGTAAATTTATATCTCATAGTGTGTTAACTAACGAAAGTTATTAGTTGTGTGCAAGGCACAAAAAACACAGCAAAAACATTGTAATAAAAACAGAAATTAGCTAATAATTACTTAAATTAAGTAAAATAAAAAACTTCAATAAAATCAATAGTCTACCTGAGCTATTTTAGAGAAAACACACAACACGGCAAGGTTAATTTACCTATCTTTTAACTGTGTCGGAGTGCTTTGCTGATAGACTGAGGGCAGCACGCCAAATAGGACTGTTTGGCGAGTTTGTGCTTTGTTAGGGATGCCAATTTATCAGTAACAATTTGGCACTTCTGAGCAAAGCAAATAGGCTTAAAAAAGGCGAATATCATAATGATTTGAGTAAATCATGCCGATGGTTAAGAGCGAGCGTGGGCGTTGGGTACCGTAGTTTATATTTTGTAGCCATGTGATTTGTAAGATGTTACGCTCAAAATTCTTAAATTAAACGTTACCACCAATATCAGTTATTCCGACAAAATTCATAAGCTATAAAGCTAACACCCTATTTTAATTATAAAATTAACCTATCTATAAAGTCGAATTGTTTTATCTTTACATTTCTTTACAAAAAAGTCCGCCAAAAAACTAGCCAACTATTTTATAAATGGTTATACTTTTATCGCTG
>NZ_JBIDFE010000034.1:0-13738 GCF_046635605.1 Gilliamella sp. BG3 | reverse complement strand
GGCTTTTCAATGCCATTAAAGCTCATCATAAAAACCAATGTTAGTGCCCATTCAGCATACGGAATACCTGATGTAGGCAAGCAAATTACCCTAGCTAAGACCTACCAAATCGCACCAAAATCGCAAATTTGTTATGCAAAACCGAATTCTACTATAGTTCATCCTGAATACCAATGGATTGGAGTTGATTTAAAAACAGATGAATATTATTTTAATCGACCTGAATATGCTAATCGTCACCCTCTAGTTGGTGGTGGTTATACTCAAGATTACGTACCTAATTATGGTTTTAAAGCACAGCCAATAGTTTCATCAAACACATTCCCAACAACAGGGTTTCCTGGTGCTAAATTTCAATTAGTGATGACAGGAGCGCAAGATGATTATCATTATCAAGTGATCAATAACCCAGGAGGAGGGGTTGCAATTGATCAAAATGGTGTAGTAAAACTTAATAGTAAACCCTCAGGAACTGTTACAGTGAGGGCAACTTTAAAAAGAGATAATTCTGTCATTCATGATTACCGTTTTAACCCAACTTCTATTTGGGGGGTGCCGCAAAATTTTAGAGGATCGTTTAATGCTGTACAACAGCATTGTGGAGGTTTACAAAATTTGATGAGCCGATCCCAATTAACAAATTCGCCACGATATGAAGGTCAAGGGGCTGAATTAACTGGATTGTCTAATAGCTATACTCGTGTAATAGGTGGCTCTATTTTGGGTGAATGGGGGTGGACAACTAAATCTTCTTACCCTGATTCAGAATGGCAAGAATATTATGCTCCGCCTGATTTTACCTCTAGATATTGGACATCGGATTCTTCGGTGATTGAAGGTGTACAGCTTCCATATGTTGTACATAACCATGATGGTTTTACTAGCACGTTTACAACTGAAGCTCCTTGGTTAGGTTACGCTATTTGTAAAGGATAGAAAATATTTTAAATGTGATATTATTTATTCAGTAAAGGAGCATTTATAAAATAGGATTGTTGTAATAAAATAATGGGTTATTTATATTTCATGATTAAAATAACCCACTCAAACACATAAAGGCGTTTTACCAGAAATAGCTTTATGTATAACCATATTATAAATGTGAATAAGTAGCTTAGACTTTTGTTTTCTATTTTCTGTATTGTTAAATATTTTTTATATCATGCCACATTGCAATTAAAGTATGTATCATGCTTTCGGTTTTTCATTCGTTTATTGGTGGGCTGGTTTTGTAAATTTTGATTAATAAAATGGTTATCAAACGTTTTAATGAATAGATACAGCGACACTTTAATTAATTACCAAATGGTATAGAGATCTTGAATGTTTCTCACAAAATACAGCCTAAAAAGTGAATAGTCATGTAAATATTCACAAATCATGCCGAGAATTACATTGTTTATTTTAGTGCTTTATAAAATGGATGATTATTTAATGCTTCATGCAGTTTTTAGGTGTTATAAATCGAATATGTAAATGTTTGGTGTCGACCTGAAACTGTCGTCTAGCTAGGCTTTGTTATTACTTTTAGCCATCATTGATAAATCTTTAGTTTGATTTTTTATGTATGTTCATTGCTGTCGTTCCTTAAATTACGGTAAACAATGAGAGTAATTTCTACAACTAAAAATAGCATTTACTATATAATCACTTGTTTTACGTACAAAGAAAACATAAATAAAATCAATGCTCTACCTGAACGATTTTATACCTTCAAAAGGCGCTTATTTCACCAGTCAAAACCGACCAACTAATCTTATTTTACCTCACCACGAACAATTATTTACAATAAATTAACAAAAAGCTAGCCAACCATTTTTTAAATGGTTATACTTTTAACGCTATTGGAAAACAAGCTTATTAAACAAGCAAATAATTATAAAAATATAAATAAAACAAATAATTACTTGACAGGTGAACCATAATGCATTATCATTTTAGACACCAGACACCAGACACCAGCACTGGCAAACCTATGTCTTAAGTTTATCAAATAATCTTATTCGGCGAGTTTTTTCACGAAACTTATTTATACCTTCCAAATTATCTCTCAACGAATTATCGAAATTACCGCTCAAATCACCTAAAACAGCTTTGCTAGTATTAGCACTGTTATTATTGTCATCGTCATGGAATGTACAGGCGAATGGCAAAAAGTATCGAGCGGGTAATCGTAGTGATGCAATAATATTACTATCCGAACCATTACCAGCGGAGCCAGTTATGCCAGTTATTCGTTATGTAAGGCCGAATCTATATCAGGGTAAGGGAAAATACGCAGGCCCTGCTAACATATGGAATCCTAAGAAGGGCTTTTTAGTTCAATCAACCAATCCAGGATCATATAACCTCAATTTCCCAACTACAGGTGCGGATAATTTATATTTTGATTTACTCATTACAGGAATAGATGTAAGAGAATTGACATGGGCACCTGTCAGGCATGAGGGAATTACTGCAAGCGTGATAAATGTTGTACCTAATGATGGCTGGATTCCTTATGAAGATAGGGGACAAGTTGTAGCACGTGTTAGGCTAACAGGTCCAGAGGCAAGAAATCAAAGGTTCAGACCTGGCCGAATAGTTAGGCCAAGGTTACCGCAGACGTTTGAGTTAGTGGGTAGAGATAAAGATGGTTATGAGTTAGTAAAATATGGATTTGAGTTGAGGAAGTGGTTCGTCAATCGGGTTGTACTTGAATATTATAATGAACAGTCCGCATGGTGTAGTGGTTTGGGTTATCACATGCCGAGGGCAAGTGATTTAACCAATGCGAAGTGTGGTGTAAGAGGAGATCATTTTTTCAGATGTTTTAAAAGAAAAAATGTCATATTGAACGATGGCGCCAAGCCATCGTCAGGACATGGGGAATACCAACGTCGAATAGGCGCTGGATTTTTCACGGAGTGGGGCAGCATGAGCAACTACGCTGATGCGGGTTTCATCGACAACAGCTACTGGTTAAGTGGCAGCCGATCAGGTGAAAGTATGATGTACGCTGTTAGCTCGAACAAAGGCTACGTCTATAGGCGCATTGATAACTTCGGCGGTAACTATGGTCTTTGCTTAAGTGGTGGTTAATTAATCCTTATGGCGCAGAAGGTGGTTATGGTGTCTGAAAGAACAATATAAAAAAGAATAAAGCTCTGGCGCAAGTTAGGGCAAACCCCTTAGGGTTGCGCAGTTGTGGCAAAGCCACAAAACTGCGCTGCCCCTACCGCCACCGACGCTGAAACCACCGCACCAATCTATTTTATTCACCAAAACAAAAAGAAATTATTTTTCACTAAAAATCAGTCAGAAAAGATGATGATTTTATTAAAGTTTTCTTAACTGTTTTTTTACCGAAAAACACTCCACACACACTGGCAATAAGGCCACAAAACCTTTATACTATATAACAGTTTTTAGTATGACAAATGGCATACTAATATAATTCGTTCTTTAACATCATCAATTGGAATAAATTTATGCATCCGATGCTGAATATTGCTATTCGTGCTGCTCGTAAAGCAGGTAATGTAGCCATCAAGGCTTATGAAAACCCTAGTTCAATCGAAATCGAAACCAAAGGCGCTAATGATTTTGCCACTAATACCGATCGTGCGGCTGAAGCTTTGATTATTGAAACAATTAAAAAAGCTTATCCTGACCATACTATCATTGCCGAAGAAAGCGGCTTAGCTAAAGGTAATGATGCCGATACTCAGTGGATAATTGACCCAATTGATGGTACGACCAATTTTATTAAAAATATCCCTCATTTTGCAGTGTCTATCGCAGCTCGGGTTAAAGGTAAAACCGAAATTGCTGTTGTTTATAATCCAATGAGTAATGAGCTGTTTACTGCTGCTCGTGGTAAAGGCGCTCAACTTAATGGTTATCGTATTCGAGTGAGTAATGCGAAAGATTTAGACGGTAGCGTGCTAGCAATGGCTTTTCCGTTTAAAGCTAAACAATATAGCGATAGTTATTTTGGCGTATTACAAAAATTATTTGTTAGATGTGGCGATTTTCGTCGCACTGGTTCTGCCGCTTTAGATCTTGCCTATGTTGCTGCAGGTCGTTTAGATGGCTTTTTTGAAATTGGCTTAAAACCATGGGATATTGCTGGCGGTGAGTTGATTTTGCGTGAAGCAGGTGGTGTTATTACCGATTTTGCAGGTGGCAATAATTATATGGTTTCGGGCAATGTTGTTGCGGGTAATCCTAGAATTGTTAAGGATTTATTAGTTTCTACTCAAAACGAGTGGCCCGAAAAATTACGTAACTAACGTTATCTTTTTTATTTCCTCTTATTTTGATCGCAAGTTAAACTCTTGCGATCTGTCTAGTATTTTTCTGCATTGTTATCAATTTTGAGTATATACTAATCAATAATCGTATAAAAATTAAGGCTGCATTTTATGAAGACAATACAATATCATCTTAATATTGAAGGAATGAGTTGTGCCTCTTGTGTTAGTCGTGTAGAAAAAGCAATTAAAAAAGTTGATGGTGTAATTGATGTCAGTGTTAATCTGGCAACTGAGAAAGCAACTATTAATGCAGATACTCATGTTAAACTTGAAGCATTAATGTCTGCGGTTGATAAAGCGGGCTATCGTGCTATTAAAATTTCAGATCAACAATCAGGTGCAAAGAAAGTTAACAAACAAGCATCTATTTGGCCGATTGTGATTTCTGTTATTTTGGCCATTCCTTTTGTGTTACCTATGTTATTAGAGCCTTTTGGGTTTCATGTGATGATGCCAGCTTGGTTACAACTGGTTATTGCATCTATTGTGCAATTTGGACTTGGCGCTAAATTTTATCGAAGCGGTTTTAATGCGGCTAAAGCGTTGTCGGGTAATATGGATTTATTAGTGGCCATTGGTACTAGTGCGGCATATGGGTTATCAGTTTATCAGCTTATCATAGGCAATGATGAGCACCTTTATTTTGAATCTTCAGTTATTATTATTACCTTAATTTTGCTTGGTAAGTGGTTAGAATCAAGAGCTAAACATCAAACCACACAAGCAATTGAGGCTCTGTCTGCGTTACGCCCTGATGTTGCTTTAGTAAGGCGTGATAATCAAGAAATAAGTTTACCCATTAACCAAGTTAAAGTGGATGATATTGTTATTATTAAGCCTGGAGAGCGTATTCCAGTTGATGGCGTTGTGATTGAAGGTGCATCTAGTAGTGATGAATCAATGCTAACCGGTGAGAGCTTTCCTGTAAATAAAACCGTTAATGATGTTGTTACTGGCGGTACAATTAATGGCGAAGGGTTACTTATCATTAAAACTACAGCGATTCAAGCGGATTCTACTTTATCCAAAATTATTGAAATGGTTGAATCTGCTCAGGCTAAGAAAGCACCAATCCAACGAGTCGTTGATCGCATCAGCGCTATTTTTGTGCCAGTGATTTTATTGATTGCACTTGTTACGTTATTGGCTTGGGGGGCGATATCGCATGATTGGCAACAAGCATTACTCCATGCGGTGGCTGTGTTAGTGATTGCTTGCCCTTGTGCATTAGGCTTGGCAACACCAACAGCAATTATGGTTGGTACAGGAGTGGCAGCTAGTCATGGTATTTTAATTAAAGATGCCGAGGCATTAGAAACACTGCATAATATTAATATGGTTGCATTTGATAAAACAGGCACATTAACCATTGGTAAACCAGAATTAGTTGAAATGGATATTATGGGTAGCGAGACGCCCGATCAAATTTTATCGCTCGCAGCGTCATTACAAGCAGGTAGTGAGCATCCACTTGCCAAAGCTATTTTAAGTAAAGCTAAAGCGTATCATTATGCTCAAAATATTACTTCGGTAGCTGGTTCAGGAGTGATGGCAACCGTTGATAACACCGAATATTATTTAGGTAGTTTGCGTTGGATGAAATCATTAAATGCCTATTTTGTTGGTATGGACGATAAAATTAATCAGTTATCGAGTAAAGGTTATACCATTTCATTTTTAGCGAAACAGCAATCAGAAGGTAATGTGGTGATATTAGCGCTCTTGGGTTTTGCCGATGTAATAAAGGAGGAGGCCGAGAAAGCTATTCAAGCATTGCATCAGTTAAATGTAAAAACCGTTATGTTAACTGGCGATAATCAGAAAGCGGCTAATTATGTGGGGCAGCAGTTAAGCTTAGATAAGGTTATTGCTGAAGTATTACCGCAAGATAAAGCAAACTATATTTATCAACTACAAAAAAGTGAAGATATAACTGGCAATAAAACAGTGGCAATGGTAGGAGATGGTATTAATGATGCTCCAGCCTTGGCGGCAGCCGATATTGGTATTGCTATGGGCACAGGCACCGATGTGGCTATGCATGCAGCAAGTATTACTCTAATGCGTGGTAATCTGTTTTTGATTGCTGATGCGATCGATATTTCGCGCCGAACCTATAATAAAATTAAACAAAATCTATTTTGGGCATTTTTCTATAATTTAATCGGTATTCCGCTAGCGGCATTGGGATTTTTAAATCCAATGATAGCTGGTGCCGCTATGGCGTTAAGTAGTGTTAGCGTTGTAACCAATGCACTTTTACTTAAACGTTGGAAGGCAAAATCAGAAAACCAATAATATAAGATTTTTGTTTTGAATTAAGGAGGCTCTAAGCCTCCTTTATATTGATTAGAAGACAAATTAACTTAATTCATTCTACAAATAAGCGTACATTCTTGTTAAAAAGTTTCAGGTAACATGGTGTTTGAGTATAAAAATTATCAAAAAAAGTACGCCCAATATTGTTAAATAGTAATAATAAACAAGATAAATATGCCTTATTTTGTTTACTGAATTATTTTAGGGTGGTATCGATCTAATAGCATGTTATTGAATTTATTTTCTGGGTCTAATTGTGCTTTAAGTTTAAAAAAGCGATCTGCTTGTGGGTATGCGCGCTGAAATTGTTCACCAGTTGCATGTAATTGATACGGTAAATAATAACTTCCACCCTTTGCTAATACTGCATCGATTAATTCTCGTGTCCAGATTCCTACTTGCTTTTTGCTTTGTTCATCAGTATCTTGTTGATAATAAATAACAAAAGCAAACACTTCGGTTTTAGCCCATGCTAGTAATGAACCGCTATCAGGATTTGCATGACGAATCGAAATATTAATTACATTAGCCTGATGTTTTTTTAGGATAGCAATTAATTCAGGATAAAAATCCTCAAACCGCTCTATGGGGATAAAATACTCCTGTAGAGCAAAACTTTTATTTTTGCTTTTAATTGGCTGTAAATTCGACACATCATAACTGGCTTCATAATTACGCCACATTACAGGTTGTTTTGTATAATCTATATCATCATACAATTTACGTAAATGCTTACCTAAATTTGATGAGGCGACAATTTTTATTTTTTGTTCCTGTGCAAACGAATATTGGTCGGTTGGGCGTAATCTGTCCAAAATAGTCAATGGTTCTTGTGTTTCTTTAAAAGTGACAGCACGAACTTCTTCAAAATCAGGTGGGTAAATTACCGAGTTGTGGAATATGGCACTTTTGTCAGAACGAATCTGTTGCATAAAATATGGGTAATACTTGGCAATTGGCATAACATCGCTAATGCGTTTTACTTTAACATTATCAACAAGTCGCAAAGTGACTTCTGTAATTACGCCTAATCCACCATAACCGCCGATAGCGCCATAAAATATATCTTGATTTTCTTTTGGACTGGCTTCGACAATAGCGCCATCAGCTAGGACAATTTTGAACTTCTCAACAGATAAAATCATAGGGCCTTCTCCAATATAACGCCCATGCACATTTACACTAAGCGAACCACCAATACTAAAATTGGCATAGCTTTGCATGATTTTTACTGATAAATTGTAGGGATCAATCAATTCCTGTACTTGACGCCAAGTTGCGCCTGTTTCAATGGTTAAAAGTTTCTTCTCAGGGTTGAAATCAATCACATGGTTGAGTTTTTGTGTATCTATTTGAATTCCATTGTTTATTGCTGTTTGTCCACCCATGCTGTATTTGCCACCAGCTATACTAATTGGACCAGAGGTATTTTTAACTAGTTCAGAGACCTGTTGAGTCGATTCTGGTTGCATAACCGCAGATGCTTGTACTGGTGTCATACCTGTAACATCATTTACAACTACAGCTTGCGCTTTTAGTGGTAGTAGTAAGAAAAAACAACAGCTCAATAAAGTTAATTTTTTCATTATAAGTTATTATTTATTTTGGATATATTAAAAATATGATTCTATCTATACAAATTAAATAAATCAATGCTTCTATAATTTTTATGTGCTTATTTTTGAATAAAGTAGTATGGGAAAATAAACAGCAGTGGTGAACATCTTAAAAAGTGAGAAAATAAAAATGAGTCATAACTACCTTATTAATCAAAAATTCACCAAAGCAGCCTACCCACAAACAAATGGAAAGTCGAAAGAGTAACACGAACTTTGAATTGCGATGTGGCATAATCAGCAAATATTTAGCGATTCAAAAGGTAGAAAACAAAAACTTGAACGCTTTATTAATTTTTATAATATCGCTAAACCGAATAAAGTGATTTTTGGAAAAATACCTTATGAGTTTTTAGAGGATTATTTTGACCATGAAGTGCAAACAACTCGGCGTTTTTCTATATTTAAGCATTTCAATATAAAATGCAAAACAACGTGCTTTTATTGGTTATCTGATAACAAAGAATTCATCAACAAAGGTAAGGTCTAATGTTGTTAAATAGTGATAATAACCAAGATACATTTCATCTTTATAAATTTTTAAACACATTTGAAAAACGGGTTCATTATAATCTCCCGTTAAAATCACACTTAAGCTTTCATGAAAAGTAAGTGTTTGGGTCTCTTGTTTAGTATTAAGTTCTAATTCTGTGTAGTGATCATTAAGAATATGTTTTAAGTTTGTCATAGCAACTTTTTTTAATTTAGTATTGATTAATTCAATATCTGTAGATTTTAGATAATCAAATAGTAGCATTATGTTGATCACTCCTCGATATTTGTTAATCATTATATTAATGTTAATGGCTTTTGTTTATTTATCTGAGTGTACTGAAATACTGATGTAAAAAAATCAGTGTGTTACTTATCAAAATTGTTCAGGTAGAGTATTGATTTTATTTAAGTTTTTACCTTGATTTTTTTTATTAAAATCCTATGGTTATAAAATTATTGCTATTTTCAGTGTAGTTGGATTTTGCTGTCTTTGGTTTTGAAGGAGACTAAAATTTTTGTTAAAAACTTTCAAGTGAATTTGTGTTTATGTAAGAAAATAATCTAGATCCCCTCAAGAATGTTTAAAAATGTGGCGTTTAACCTAAATAGGTATTGCTTTATTATTTTATTGCTATAATATAGCCACTTCTTTGACGCGGGGTGGAGCAGCTTGGTAGCTCGTCGGGCTCATAACCCGAAGGTCGTTGGTTCAAATCCAGCCCCCGCAACCAATTCTAAATCATTGTTTATACTTTCCTGTTTTTATATTCACTATTCCAATTTTGGTACCGCTAGCAATGTTGATACTGCTTCGCTAATGCGTCTTGCTATGTAGCTATTGTTCATGGTGTATAAGTGAATGCCATCGACATCTTGCGAAACCAAATCAACAATCTGATCGATTGCATAAGCAATACCGGCATCACGAAATGCTTCTGGGTGGTGTTCGTATTTTTCCATCATTTGTTTGAATTTTTTAGGTAAATTCACCCCACACATCGATACCATACGCTCAATTTGGTTTTTATTGGTCACTGGCATGATGCCTGCTTCTATTGGAACATTAATGCCAATATCGCGAGCTTTATCTAAAAATGTATAAAAATAGTCATTATCAAAAAATAGCTGTGAAATAAGTTGATCGGTACCTGCATTGACCTTTTCTTTTAAATGGATCAGATCTTGTTTTAGTGTTGCTGCTTCAAGATGTCCTTCGGGATAGCATGCACCAATCACGTTAAAATCACCGTTTTCTTTAATGAATGTCACCAGTTCGCTAGCGTATCGAAAATCATCTTTAGGTTGTACATTCGGGCTGATGTCACCACGCAAAGCGAGCACATTATCAATTCCTGCACATTTAAGATCGTGTAGGGTTTTTTGCATTTCAGCTTTATCAAAATTGATCCCCGGCAAGTGAGCGACGCTTTCAATGCCATAAGTGTGTTTGACTGAGTGGGCAATATCAATGGTGGTTTGACCATTTAAGCTACCACCTGCACCATAAGTGACACTGATAAAATCAGGTTTAAAATAACCAAGTTCACGCAATGTACTATAAATTGTTTCTAGAGGTGAGGTTTTTTTAGGAGGAAAAACCTCAAAGGAGAATACGGTTTTTTTATTAAATAGTAGATTTGTTTTCATTTGTTTCATCCATTGGTTATGTCACTTATTTTCCTTATTGACACTTCCGCCGCCCAAATAGGCGGCGGAAACGTAAGGCTATAAACAAAGCCTGATTTGTTAATAAAAAACTCAACGACTTTGTAAAAATAGTACTTAGTTCAGTGTTTTTCTTACTTCTAAAGTGGCTTGTACTAAATGTTGTAAGCTTTCAACCACTTCTTTTTCGCCACGAGTTTTTAAACCGCAATCTGGGTTGATCCACAATTTTTGGTTATCAATCTTCGCTAGTAACTTTTCAATCGTTGCTTTGATTTCGGCTACTGGTGGTACACGTGGTGAATGGATGTCGTAAACCCCTGGTCCTACTTCAGTTTTGAAGTTGTTTGCATTAAGTACGTCAATCAACTGCAAATTAGAGCGAGAAGCCTCGAACGAAATAACATCAGCGTCCATTGCATCAATATCTTTAATAATGTCAGCAAATTCGCTATAACACATATGGGTGTGGATTTGCGTATCTGCTTGCACTTTGCTATGTACCAATCTAAACGCAGGGATCGCCCAATCAAGGTATTCACTGTTCCAATCGGCTTTACGTAGTGGTAATTTTTCTTTTAATGCCGCTTCGTCAATTTGAATGATCTTAATACCCGCTGCTTCAAGATCTAATACTTCATCACCAATTGCTAATGCTATTTGGAATACCGATTCTTTTTGAGAAATATCTTCTCGTGGGAACGACCAATTTAGAATAGTCACAGGTCCTGTTAACATACCTTTAACTGGTTTGTCTGTCAGGCTTTGTGCATATTTTGAATATGCAACAGTAATCGGTTTTGAGCGTGAAATATCACCCCAAACAATTGGTGGCTTAACGCAACGAGTACCATAAGATTGCACCCATGCTTTTTCAGTAAACACAAAGCCATTTAAGCTTTCACCAAAATATTCGACCATGTCATTACGTTCAAATTCACCATGTACTAACACATCAATGCCAATTTCTTCTTGTAATTTAATACACTGCGCAATTTTTTGTTGATTAAACTCAGTATATTCGTTCAGGCAAATTTCACCTTTTTTGAATTTAGCACGATTTAAACGTACATCAGGTGTTTGCGGGAATGATCCAATAGTGGTTGTTGGTAATAGTGGCAAATTAAAGGCCTTTTTCTGCGCTGCTTCACGCACTGAAAATTCAGGTAAACGAGTAAAGTCCGAATCTTTTAATGCGGCCACTTTTTGGCGTACAGCTTGATTTGCGCCTTCACGCTCACGAGTAAATAATGTTTGGTTAGCTTTATAAGCGGCATTATTTTCAGGATTTGCATCCTTAAATAATTGACCAAGTTCAGCAAGTTCTTGTAGCTTTTCTTGTGCAAAAGCAAAATAAGCACGTTGTTGAATAGTTAATTTGGTCTCATTTTGCAATGTATAAGGTACATGCAATAATGAGCAAGAAGTATTGATTACAATATTTGCGGCTTTTTGTTTGATTTTACCAAGTAATGCTAAGGTTTTTTGGTAATTGTTTTTCCAGATATTTTTTCCATTTACCACACCAGCAAATAAGACTTTATCGGCAGGGAAACCATTATTTTCAAGTAAAGCTAATGACTGTTTACCTTCAACAAAATCAAGACCAATACCATCAAAAGGTAAAGCGACAAGTTCTTTATAACAATCACGTACATCACCAAAATAAGTTTGTAAAACAATCTTAGTTTGTCCTTTTACCGATAAAATCGCTTGATAAAGTTCGGTAAATAAAGCGATATCGTCTTTATTTAGGTCAGTGACTAAAATAGGTTCATCAATTTGGATCCACTCAGCACCAAGTGTTGTGAATTTTTGGATGATGTCTTGATAAGCTTTAATAATATCGGCTTTAAAATCAACAAGCTGTTTTTTACCTAAATACTGCGCTAATTTAAAAAAGGTTAATGCACCAATCACAACTGGCTTGGTTTGTACACCTAACGCTTTAGCTTCTTGATATTCGTCAAAAGGTTTAGTGCCTGTTAACTTAATTTGTACTGAATCTTCAATTTCAGGTACTAAATAGTGGTAATTGGTGTTAAACCATTTTTTCATAGCGAGTGCTCGCACATCGCCTTTTTCACCCTGATAACCACGTGCCATCGCAAAATAACGGTCAAGTTCAGGTAAACCTAAATCTTGGTAACGTTTTGGAATAACATTAAGTAAACACGCTGTATCTAACACCGCATCATAGAATGAAAAATCATTAGATGAAATAAAGGCAATTTTTTGAGCCGCTTGTTGTTTTAAATGCTCAGCTCGTAGCGCTTTAGCTTCGTTTAATAATTCAGCTTGTGTTTTATTACCTTTAAAATAGGCTTCTGTTGCAAATTTAAGTTCACGAAGCTTACCAACTCGAGGATATCCAATAACAGCAGTATTCATTTTTATTTCCTTTTTATCGACTTTCTTTAGTGATAAAGAAGATAACAAAAAAAACAGATATTGAATAATTCTAGTTTTTTATTGGTTAATATAGTTTTTAACTATAACCGATAAAATAAAAAATCCCACTATAGTTAAATAGTAGGATTTAGTATTAAGTGATTTAACTTAAATTATTGACGCCACTCGCCACGAATAGGTCTTGAAAAATGAGCAAGAACGGCAATCATACAAATTTCAATTGAAACGCCCCAATAGATATGACCCAAAATTTCGCTCCAAAGTTCATAGCCATTTAAATTCCATAACCAACCAACAGTACCTTCGGCATCATAAGCAGGATGACGAAAGCCAAGTAATGGAATTAAAAAACCATGCATAGAGATAGTAATAATCGTGCCATAAACTGCGCCATACCATAGTCGGATTTTGTTGCAATAATATGCACCAGCCACATAAACAAAGGCAAAAGCAAAACTGAATAACCAGTGATAAAGCGTTACCGCACCAGAAACAGTTGCTGTTTGATAAATATAATCAAGTGAATGAGAATCAATCCCTAACCAACCAAGCCATGCATCAATATGTGCAGCTGGAGGCGAAATTTCACCCGGGACACGAGGAGGCATATTAACCTCGGATCCCCACTTAACTAAAGCACTAATAAAACCACCAATGATTGTTGTCCAAATAATGACTTGACGATTTGTTTTATTTCCAAACATACTGGGTTTTCCATAATTATAATAATAGGTGTATAAATTATACTCCTGTGTAATTTGGGATAAAAGAAGAATAAATAAGATTGGTAGGCTAATAAAGTTATTTTAATAATTTTTTGTGGTTTGATCCTCGCCAAAAAAGTGGACAAAAGTCGCCTCTATGATATAAACAAAAATCATAGGAGACAAATATCATGGTCAAAAAATTTAGTATCGAATTCAAACAACAATC
>NZ_JBIDFE010000033.1:0-13912 GCF_046635605.1 Gilliamella sp. BG3 | reverse complement strand
AACAATATGAACAACAATATTACCAAAACGAAAAAATGATAGAGGTGGGCACTGTCTAATATTTTGGCGAGGATCAAGCGAGTCCCTTCCTGTCATTCTGATTTGTGGTCCAACCGATATGCGTAAATCCATTGATGGCTTGACGGCTATCGTTGCGTACGACTTAGAACAAGAACCATGTTCAGATCGTTTATTCGTCTTTTTCGGTCGAATCAGTAATCGGCTCAAAATCCTGCAATGGTCTACTAATGGTTTTTGGCTGCATTACAAACGCTTAGAAAAAGGAGTATTTCAATGGCCCGGCATCGAAGATGCGCAATTGTCTTTGCAGGTATCGCCAAGGCAGGTCAATTGGCTACTGGATGGCTTACCTCTTAGTCTCGATTAAGCCCACCCAAAAATAACCTACCGTTATCACGAAATTTAGCACGCTCATCTGCTCATGATTGGTATAATCTATGCCATGAAAATGACGCTGAATGACTTACCTGATGATATTGATTTGCTTAAGAAGCTATTGCTTGAGCAAGCGAAGCTGTTGTCAGAAAAAGAAGCTCTGTTGGGTGAAAAGAACGAGCAAATTTACCATTGGAAAGCAGGCTATGAACGTCTCCTACAGTAATGACGTTTGGCACAACATCGCCCCAATCGCTGACGCCATTTAATCAGATTGGTCGGATGATATGGCAGTTTATTCATGTGTTGCAGATACATCAGACCTGTCATCAGGCGAGTCGGTAACGCAGCCGCACCTACCGTAGCAAAGTGATGATCCAGTTCACGATCCCAATCGATTACCTTCGCCAAACGTACCAACCGATGGGTCGAGCTGACGATATCCTCCAATCGGGGGCTGAAAGCTTTTTCTTCGTTTTCATAAATCAACGATTCTGCAACGTTTTGGGCTCTGGAGGGCAAAAAAGCGGGTCTGCCATGTTTGATGGTCATTATAAACCATTGTTAATCATATGGTTGTGAATTTTTCAGGATCGACTAACTAACTGGGTGTAGTGCAATAATGGTTTGTGTTAGCATGGTATAGCTATGTTTTGGGTAAATGATTTAGCTATAGATGTGTGGCAATGCAAAACTCATCATGGTATGCGTGGTGGAGGCTTTCAGTACTCTAATACCGCGATTGAAACTGCCTTGATGATGGAGGGGACTTTCTCTATGCCGTTACCTGCACTGCAAGGTTTTTTTGAATTGGCTTTCAAGCCAATGGATGTTACACTAATATAGGTAAAAGTTCAAAGACAATTTACACCAAATATAGCAATAAAACGAGAGGGCTATTCGATATTTCGTTATTGATTCGACAGACCTTAAAGTCTTTGGTAAATGTAAAGTAAGAAAGCAGAACATGGCGCAAAGCAGACTTAGCTATTGATGTGGATACTCACGAAGCTATTAGTACGGAAGCCAGCCTTGTCAATGTTGGCGATATTGAAGTGCAAAGTCTTGCTAGAGCAAATCATAATGAAAATAGGAAACAAATTGGGTAATGCTGCATCTAAAATCGAAGTAAAACCATACTCTTCACTCTATGCCTCTGAAATATGCGATTTGTTTCATTCGTCTATTCATGCTATTGATACCGATATTTACAGCAAAGCACAGCAAGAAGCATGGTGCTCAACACCACCAGATTATCAGAAGTGGTTAGAACGTTTAAATAACACTCAGCCTTGGATGGCTATCTTTGGCTCAAGCCTTGCGGGGTTTGTTGAACTTGGAGATGATGGTTACATAGACTGTCTGTATGTGCATCCTGACTTTCAAAAGCGTGGCATAGCTAGAAAACTCTATGACCATGTGCTTGACTTGGCCCACCAGAAAAAGCTTACACAATTAAGTGTAGATGCTTCAAAAGTGGCCATGCCAATTTTCAAAAAATGGGGTTTTAAAATAAAGCGGGCTAACAAAATATCCAGAGAAAATCAGGTACTGATAAATTACCATATGTATAAACTACTTTGATTTTTATTGAGACCTTTGTACAGTAAAGCTTCACTCAAACTAAATTTTTAACCGCGCTTTTTTGAGGCATTTGGGCTTATATTTAGATCTAAATACCTCTAGATAAGTTACTATTTATTGCCATTTCCCTGTTTTAGGCACAACTTTCCTGCTGTACAGATAACCCTCGTTTGATATCAAAGTTCAATAAGCTGCCTGAAAGATGAGCTTGGATTAGTTCTGTCAATGGAGTTTCAAATTAAACCGTATTTACGAAACCAAAGAATAAGTAGAAAACTTTATGAATAGAGGTGGGCACTGTCTAATATTTTGGCGAGGATCAGTTCTTGGCATGATGAATCGAGTTATGGTTGTTTTTTGCAGAATTATTATAACTCACATCATGCCGTCTAAAAAATAATCACGAAAGATCAACACGCCCTAATATTTTTATAATTAATGTTTTTATTATTTAGGCTTTTATCGATTAATGATTTGCATCACTTTGCCAGCCATTTTTAGCTAAAGGAAAGAAACCGACCCCAACCGCAATTAACGCTACAAAAGAGATGTAAATACCAGCACCAAGATAACTATATTGACCTAATAAATGTTCAGGGCTTAATAGATAAATGGTTAATGTTGGTGTAAATGCACTAAATAGCGCATAGGCTAAATTATACGAAAATGACAAACCCGAATAACGAATCGCAGGAGGGAAAGCTCTTGTACCAACTATTGCTGTCATTGCAACAGAACCAATAAATAGCCCAAATACAGCCCAAAGCGAATAAAGTTTAGTTAAGGACATATCTGGCGACAAAGAGCTATAAAATACAATGCTCATAATAGCAAGTCCGCCCCAGTTAATTAGCATTGTTTTGGTTGTACCTATTTTATCTTCTAACCAACCAAAAATAACGCAACCGATAGTCAAAGTTAGTGCAGCAATACAACCACCAATACGCCAATCAAGATTAGCAAAATGGTACATGCCACCTACAATACGACCCGGTGTAATCAAAATACCCACCATAATTGCCGTCGACAACGACCAAGTCAAAAGAGCCACAATTAGGCAAGCTGTTTTATGTTTTTGAAGCACGGTAACGACAGGAATATTCTTTTCAATTGCTTTGCGTGCCGCTAACTCTTTAAAGATAGGTGTTTCAGATAAAAATCGACGTAAATAAACCGAAATAACGCCAAAAATACCACCAATAATAAACGGAATACGCCAAGCATAATCTAAAATATTTACGGTGGTAAAACAAAGATCAATAATGATAGTCACAATAAAGCCAAGTAAAATACCGCCAGTAATACCTGAAGTTAACGTACCGATACCTAAACCATAACGTTGCTTTGGCACATGTTCAGCAATGAACACCCAAGCTCCTGGCATTTCACCACCAATTGCGGCACCTTGAAGCATACGCATTACTAATAATAACAGAGGTGCAAAAATACCAATCACTTCATAAGTTGGTAAAACACCAATGATAAATGTTGGTAATGCCATCATAGCCACGCTTAAGGTAAACATCCGCTTACGTCCCACTTTATCACCAAAGTGCGCCATAATTATGCCACCAACAGGACGAACCAAATAACCAGCAGCAAAAATACCCCATGCAAATAAATCTAACGTTAATGGCGATAAAAAATGCGGTAAAAATAGTGGTTTTACAATGGTATCGATGTAAAGCGCATAAATAACAAAATCATAAAATTCTAATGTACCACCCAAAGAGGACAAAACTAACGTTTTAAAATCCTGCCGATTTAATGGTCGAGCACTAGGCTGCCATTCCGCGTTGATTACAGACTGACTCATGGAAAAACCTTATTATTAAATTAAGTTAGAAAATAAAAAATCTATCTTTTATTGATTTAAGTTAAAAACGTGAGATTCATTCTGCCACAAAAAAAAGGCTTTTTTTTCATCATAAAAAAATTTAATGTATGTAACAAAACTACTTATTTGATTTATAATTCAACTAATCGAAGCTTAAAAAATATAAATCACGATAAAGCATAATCAATAATGGATAAATTGGATAAAATTTGATGACAAATAGCAACAAAGTACGCTGTAGTTGGGTTTTGGATGACCCAATATACATTCATTACCACGATAACGAATGGGGCAACCCCCAATATGATAGCCTTAAACTATTTGAAAAAATTTGCCTTGAAGGGCAACAAGCGGGATTATCGTGGATCACTGTTCTGAAAAAACGAGATGAATATCGACGTTGCTTTTTTAATTTTGACCCACACAAAATTATTCAGCTAACGCCTGAAGATATTGAACATCTTTTAAAAAATAAAGGACTAATTCGTAATCGTTTAAAGCTAAATAGCATTGTAAAAAATGCTCATGCTTATTTAAACATGCAAAAAAATGGTGAAGATTTCTCGCAATTTATCTGGTCGTTTGTTGATAATAAACCAATTATTAACCATTTTAATGATAAAAGCGAAGTTCCCGTAAGTACTGATATATCAGAAAAAATGTCAAAAGCGCTAAAAAACAAAGGTTTTACATTTGTTGGTTCTACCATCTGTTATGCTTTTATGCAGTCCATGGGATTAATTAACGATCATTTTGAAAATTGTTATAAAAAATAAAGGAAAAAATGGATGATAGCAAAATCAATAAAGTATGGTATAGCCTTAATATTAGCCTATTTCATTATTGCTAACATTGCGATTTATATATCTTCGTTGCAAAAACCAATAAAAAATGCCGATACCTTGGTCGTATTGGGAGCCCAAGTGATTAACACACCAGCCATAGCTTCTTCAACCTTAGCCGAGCGTTTAAATATTGCCATAAATTATTTACAAAATAACCCACAAACCAAAGTTGTTGTTTGTGGCGGACAGGGCAAAAACGAATCTGCAACTGAAGCTAGTGTAATGGCTCAATATTTAATTGAAAAAGGGATCGATGCTAATCGAATTTATCAAGAAGACAAATCAACCCGAACAGCCCAACAATTTATCTATGCAAATCGTATATTACCTTT
Organism: Gilliamella sp. BG3; assembly: GCF_046635605.1. NCBI lineage: Bacteria > Pseudomonadati > Pseudomonadota > Gammaproteobacteria > Orbales > Orbaceae > Gilliamella > Gilliamella sp. BG3. Next base: position 8,918 of record NZ_JBIDFE010000033.1, on the reverse strand, counting down.
AGGCAAAACGGTTGTGGTAACCAATGATTTTCATTTATTGCGATCGCTAATGCTTGCTAAACGTTCAGGAATTAACGAAGTATCAGGCTTAGCGGCGCCATTAGATTTGACTAAAAGAGATAAATATATCGCATTAATAAGAGAACCCCTAGCACTAGCAAATTCTTGGTTATTCGACCATCCAAGCGATAGTACCCCCCCTGAAAACCAATTACCCAGTCAACCATCTAGCTAGAATTATCGGCGCATCACGGCAAAAGCACGGGTAACTACTGTTTTTGCCCTGCGTCCATGATATCATTAATTATTGAAATTTAAATCAGCTACAGATAAATATGAAATCAGACACAATTGTTGCACAAGCAACACCACCAGGTCGTGGTGGCGTAGGTATATTGCGCATTTCTGGACCCCAAGCCCAAGCCGTGGCTCAGGCAGTATTAGGGCAAATACCCAAACCAAGGTATGCGCATTATCTTCCTTTTTTAGCTACTGATGGTTCAATCTTAGATGAAGGTATTGCGCTGTTTTTCCCAAATCCACACTCTTTTACAGGCGAAGATGTACTTGAATTACAAGGGCACGGTGGTCCAGTTATTTTGGATCTACTTTTAAAGCGTATATTAGAACTTCCTAACATCCGCATTGCAAAGCCGGGAGAGTTTTCAGAGCGTGCATTTTTAAATGACAAGCTAGATCTGGCTCAAGCCGAAGCTATTGCTGATTTGATTGATGCTAGCTCAGAACAAGCGGCAAAATCGGCAATATCATCTTTGCAAGGAGTATTTTCTAAAAAAGTGAATGCCTTGGTTGAATCCTTAATTCATTTACGCATATTTACCGAGGCAGCAATCGATTTTCCTGAAGAAGAAATTGACTTTTTATCTGACGGCAAAATAGAAGCACAGCTTAACCAAGTAATAACTCGTTTAAGCGAAGTTCGCCAAGAAGCTAAACAAGGAACACTGTTACGAGAAGGCATGAAAGTAGTCATAGCAGGGCGTCCTAATGCAGGAAAATCAAGCTTACTTAATGCGTTAGCTGGGCGTGAAGCTGCCATTGTGACCGATATCGCAGGCACCACGCGTGATGTACTGCGTGAACATATCCATATTGATGGCATGCCACTACACATTATTGATACCGCAGGTTTACGAGAAGCTAGTGACGAAGTGGAACGAATTGGTATAGAACGTGCTTGGCAAGAAATTGAGCAAGCTGATCGTGTATTATTTATGGTTGACAGCACAACCACAACAGAAACCAACCCAGAAAAGCTATGGCCTGAATTTATTGAACGCTTACCTAAAAATATGCCAGTAACCGTAATTCGTAATAAAGCCGATTTAACAGGCGAAAAGCTAGGATATAGCGAAGTAAACGGCTACTCACTCATTCAACTTTCGGCACGAACAGGCGAAGGCGTTACCTTATTGCGCGAACACCTAAAACAGGCCATGGGCTTTACTAGCAGCACTGAAGGTGGATTCTTAGCCCGACGCCGCCACCTTCAAGCACTTGAAAAGGCAGCCGAGCACTTAAATAATGGTAAACACCAACTAGTCACCTTCCATGCTGGTGAATTGCTTGCGGAAGAGCTAAGATTAGCGCAAGAATCCTTAAGCGAAATCACAGGAGAATTTACTTCTGATGATTTATTAGGCCGTATATTCAGTTCGTTTTGTATTGGTAAATAGGTCAAACATTAATTCTACGCTAAATAGAGTCTATAAAGCAGAACATTGCCTAGTTGTTGGTACATTCCAATATCAAAATGTGCTGACAACTAAGAAAATCAGCATCTCAAGTAAGAATTTTTTATCATGAACAAATTAAAGCTAGCATGTAATATTTAAATGCATTCAAATAGGCTTAAACAAAATATAAAATTCCCAAAGATACTTTATAGCGAATTAATTTCACTAAAACAAAAAATCAAATAAAATCAATATCCTACCTAAGCGATTTTAAAGCAAAAAACACATCGATAGCACCACAATATTAATAAGTTTGCCTTATCAGAGCGCCAAAATATACCGATAACGAAATAAAGCTAGCACGTCAAACTGGGTTGTTGGGCGTGTTTGTGTTTTAGATGTTATCAGCAATATTAATTATTCCGCAAAAATCAAAAAGTCCTAAAGCTAATACCCTATTTTAATTATAAAATTCACCTATCTCTAAAGCCAATCGTTTTCATCTTTACATTTCTTTACAAAAAAGTCCGCCAAAAAACTAGCCAACTATTTTATAAATGGTTATACTTTCATCGCTTTAGAAAGGTAAGCTTATTAAATAAGCGAATAATTATAAAAAATCTAAATAAAACAAAATATTACTTGACAGGTGGAACAAAATGCAGTACCATTTTAGGCACAAGGCACAAGGCACAAGCACTGGCAAACCTATGTCTTAAATTTATCAAATAATCCTATTCGACGAGTTTTTACCCGAAACTTATTTATATCATCGAAATTATCCACAAAACTATCTTTAAAAATCCCATTGGCATTAGTGCCGTTGTTGTTATTGCCGTACTCTTTAGAATCGCAGGCATTATCAGCCACAACTTCTGAGTGCATTCACGGTACTGCACCTTATTTAACCTTTGATGGCGGTGTTACTAAAGTGACTAAAACAGAGGACTTATTAGGTATTAAGTTATCAGATGGTCGAACATTTACATCGCAAAATAATTCTTCATCACCGACAGCGCCAATTGAGTTACCTAATGTAGGGGATACTTTTGCTGATATTGAAATGATAGTTCCGCCATCAAGTGACTCAATAAATATAAATGACTTAGTAACACAAGGTAAATGGGGCGATGATGATGGGGATGGACAAGGAGTGGATGGAGTTAGCGCATCAGGGAGTATATCGTTAGTAATAAAGGATAAAGATGGCAATACCGTTAATCGTAGTGATGCATTAAGTCTATGTAAAGCACCTTATAAGGTAACCTTAGATAGTTCAGGGGGTGCTTTAGAGACTCGTTATGGCATGCCGAATAGTAGTAGGCTTTACGGAGGAGCAGCGGAGTATTATATCACTTTGCCGCCACATCCTATTATTTGTTCGGTCAGACCGAATTTGGTGTTTGGTGGCACAGTAGGTATTGAAGCTTGGGATAACCCACGTTTTGCTGGTCCAGCTAGTATATGGAATTCTGAGAAGGGTTTTTTAGATGTATTTACAAACTCATCATCTTACGACCGAAATTTTCCAACTACGGGGGCAGATGGGTTGTATTTTGATTTAGTCATAGTTGGAGTAGATGCAAGTCAGTTGAGTTGGTCTGTATATACAAGTGGTGATATAAGTGCAACGTTGAGATGGACAAGGCCACTTTCAGGGACATTCACGGACCCAGAAGGGAATACTATACCAGCTGATGAGTGGATTACTGATAAGTCTAAGAATGTAACACGAGTAACGTTGAATGGTCCAGAGGCAAGGAGCTGGTGGAGCAATTCTAATCCAAACCGAATTACCGTCCCATCTTTGCCACAGACTTTTGAATTGGTGGGAAGGGATAATAATGGTAATGAGGTAAGATATGGATTTAAGTTGAGGCAGTGGTTCGTCAATCGGGGTGGTCAATTGAAAACTTATAGTGACCAGTTAGCATGGTGTAATAGTTTGGGTTATCGCATGCCGCGGGTAAGGGATTTAACCAATGCAGTTTGTTCTGGTTGGGGTTCAGGAAGTTGGTGTCAAGGCGCATTAGGCAGCACGCCGTCATCAAGTAATAATGCTTACCAGCGTCATATAGGAGCTGGGTTTTTCACGGAGTGGGGAGCAATGTACGGCTACGCTGATGCGGGCTTCATCAACACCTTAAAATATTACTGGACAAGTGACGCAAGGGGTAACAACCAGTTCAATGTCTCCTCGCTCGACGGCTACGTCGACAACAACAGTGTTTCCTGGAGCTATTATGCGGTTTGCACCACCCCTTAGTAATATTTGCGAGAAAGGTGGTTATGGTGTCTGAGAGGACAATATAGGCAAGAATAAAGCCCTGGCCGCAAGTTAGGGCTTTTAGCAGGTAAAGTCAGCGAGCCTAACGTTTTAATAGCGCCCGACCGATACGACTTAAAAGCTTGCACTTTTGTTATTAACTGACTGTTATTAACAAGTTGTTATAAAATAGCTATCATCAAATAACAAAAGCGCTTTTATTTAAAAGCCAAATTCAACGTAATAAAAAATAGCTAGCCTATAATTGTTTGATTTCATTTAAAAATAAAAAATTTAATAAAATTAATAATCTACCTAAGCGATTTTAGAACAAAAAACACACTTATAGCTCCACAATGCTAATATGCTTGCCTTATCACAGCATCAAAATGTGCTGATAACGAAGTAAGTTCAGCACGCTAAACTGAGCTGTTTGGTGTGTTTGTGTTTTAGATGTTATCAGCAATATTAATCATTCCGTAAAAATCAAAAAGTCCTAAAGCTAACACCCTATTTTAATTATAAAATTAACCTATCTCTAAAGCCAATCGTTTTCATCTTTACATTTCTTTACAAAAAAGTCCGCCAAAAAACTAGCCAACTATTTTATAAATGGTTATACTTTCATCGCTTTAGAAAGGTAAGCTTATTAAATAAGCGAATAATTATAAAAAATCGAAATAAAACAAAATATTACTTGACAGGTGGAACAAAATGCAGTACCATTTTAGGCACAAGGCACAAGGCACAAGCACTGGCAAACCTATGTCTTAAATTTATCAAATAATCCTATTCGACGAGTTTTTACCCGAAACTTATTTATATCATCGAAATTATCCACAAAACTATCTTTAAAAATCCCATTGGCATTAGTGCCGTTGTTGTTATTGCCGTACTCTTTAGAATCGCAGGCATTATCGGCCACGACTTCTGAGCGCATTCACGGTACTGCGCCTTATTTAACCTTTGATGGTGGTGTTACTAAAGTGACTAAAACAGAGGACTTATTAGGTATTAAGTTATCAGATGGTCGAACATTTACATCGCAAAATAATTCTTCATCACCGACAGCGCCAATCAAGTTACCGAATATAGGGGATACTTTGGCTGATATTGAAATGATAGTCCCGCCATCAAGCGACTCAATAAATATAAATGATTTAGTGACCCAAGGTAAATGGGGAGATGATGATGGTGATGGACAGGGTGTAAACGGTGTTGTAGCATCGGGAAGTATATCGGTATCATTTACGGATAAAGATGGTAGTGCCGTTAGTCGTGGTGATGCATTAGATATATGTAAAGCACCTTATAAGGTAACCTTAGATATTTCGGAGGGAGCTTTAGCTACGCAGTATGGTGAGCCAAGAAGTAGTACTTTTAGTGGAGGAACAGCGGAGTATTATATCACACCACCTTCACCGCCCGTTATTTGTGCGGTCAGGCCGAATTTGAATTTTGGTAAAAATTCTAATGGATGGGATTTTGCAGGCCCAGCTAACATTTGGAATCCAGCTAAGGGTTTTTTAGTTCAGTCAACAAACCCATCATCTTACGACCAAAACTTTCCTACTACAGGAGCAGATAGATTGTATTTTGATTTGGACATAGGGGGTATTGACGCAAGTCAGTTGCGTTGGACAGTTAATACAAGTGGTAGTCTAAATGCAACGGTGGCTTGGAGGTTGCCAAACCAAGGTACAAACGAAGATAGATGGATTACGGATAAATCAAAATATGTAACACGGGTAACGTTAAATGGTCCAAGGGCAAGTAGTAGTCAGCTAAGTTCAAGTAATCCTGGTCAAATTACCGTGCCATCTTTGCCACAGAGGTTTGAGTTGGTGGGAAGGGATAGTAGTGGTAATGAGGTGAGGTATGGATTTGAGTTGAGACAGTGGTTTGTTCATCGAGCAGATAAAAGGTTTTCTGTCTCTGAGCAGGCCGCTTGGTGCCGTAGTTTGGGATACCATCTTTCACGGGTCAATGAGGTAACTAACGCAGTTTGTTCTGGAGTGGGGGTTAATCCTGCTTACCCTTGTACTGGAGCTGTTGGCGCTACGCCGCCGTCATCTGGTAATCATTACCAGCGTCAAATTGGTGCAGCTTTGTTCACAGAGTGGGGTTACATGAATAATTATGCCGATGCAGGTTTTCTCTATTTCGATCATTGGACGAGTGACGCTATAGGAGGCGATAAACACTTCGCCGTTAACTCAAACGATGGCTATGTGGACAGCAATAAGGACTCTCTCAACAGGTATGGTATTTGTACCACACCTTAGTGTTTATTTTTTAATTTGTAGACGTAGGAGGGCGCTGAGCAGGCAAGGCCAGTGAGCCTTGCGCTTTAATGACTGAAAGCCAAAACAGCTCCCGTTCGATACGAATTAAAAGCTTGTGCTTTTATTATTAACTGGCTGTTATTAAAAAGTTGTTATTAATAGCTATTATCAAATAACAAAAGTGCCTTTCTTAAAAAGCCAAATTCAATGTAATAAAAAAATAGCTAGCCTATAATTGTTTGATTTCATTTAAAAATAAAAAAATCCAATAAAATCAATGACCTACCTAAGTAATTTTAGAGCAAAAAACACACTTATAGCTCCACAATGCTAATATGCTTGCCTTATCACAGCATCAAAATATACCGATAACGAAATAAAGCTAGCACGCCAAACTGGGCTGTTGGGCGTGTTTGTGTTTTAGATGTTATCAGCAATATTAATCATTCTGCTCATCTTTACATTTCTTTACAAAAAAATTGCTAAAAAACTAGCTAGTTTTTTTTTAATAGCTATAATTCTATTTATTATGGAAGATAAGCTTATTTAATGAATAAATAAGTATAAATATAAAGAATTATTTAATGGATGGATCGTAATGCAGTATTATTTTAGACTTCAGCACTGGAAGGCCTATGTCTTAAATCTTTTTAACCATTTAAATCTTAAAAAATTCTTAAAATTTTTTATTTTATCAAATAAATCTGTCGATTCATTTGTATTTGTTTCACGATTAAAATTTATCCTCAAATTTCCAATTCCGTTGTCTTTGCTATTGATGTCGCTATTACCATATTCATTTAGCTTACAGGCATTAATGGTAAGTACATCTAAGGTCATTCATGGTAGTGCGCCGTACTTTACGTTTGAAGGAGGACGAATAAAAGCAACAACGACTGACACGTTATTAGCTATTGAGTTGCCTGATGGTAGTACCATCAGACCATCAACTAATTTATCGAGTCCGACAAATCCGATAACCTTAATTAATGGAAGTGCTTTTAATGATATACACATGGCGGTGCCACAGGGGACAAATTCAATTAGTTTAAATGATTTAATTACTCGAGGTAATTGGGGAGATGATGATGGCGATGGTGATGACAAAGTTACGGCAACGGGAAGTTTGTCGGTTTATTTTGCTGACAAAGATGGTAATGCTGTTAATCGTAGCGATACACTAGATATTTGTAAAGCGCCTTATAAAATAATATTAAGTAGCACAGAAGGTAGTTTAACAACTCAGTATGGAGTGCCAAATAGAAGTGCTTTTGATGATAGTACAGTGCTATATTACATCAAACCGAATTCATCTGGCAGTTGTTACTTTGTGCGATACGTAAGACCAAATCTAAGATATGGTAGTATTACTGATGGTTGGGGGATGGACTTCGCAGGTCCACCTAACATATGGGATTCTAAAGAAGGTTTTCTTGTTCAGGCAACTAATTCATCCGATTATGGACTTAATTTTCCAACTACGGGCTTAGATGGTTTATATTTTGATTTAGGTATTGAAGGTGGAGATGCAAGTCAGTTGACTTGGCATGTTGAGACGAAAGGGGATATAAAAGCGACGGTAAGTTGGAGGAGACCAATCCAATTAAGTGACAGTGATATTTGGATTCCTGAGAGATATCAGGAAGATTATTATGTTGCGCGGGTAACATTAAATGGTCCTAGTGCAAGTCCTAGTCAGCTAGATTCAGATTCTCCTAGCCGACTGAAAGTCCCATCTTTACCACAGACATTTGAGTTGGTGGGAACAGATAGCCTTGGTAATGAGGTGAAGTATGGATTTGTGTTAAAGCAGTGGTTCGTTAGTCGTGGTTTGGACTATTATCATATGTTTGGTTTTGTAAAACAATCAACATGGTGTGATAGTTTGGGTTATAAAATGTCACGGATAAGCGATTTAACCAATGCGAAATGCGGTATTTCGTGGCCGATGATGCCGTTTCCATGCGATGCAGATGGTGCTAAACCTTCTTCAGCAGGTAATTTTTATCAACGACGAATTGGTGCTGGATTTTTTACTGAATGGGGTCGTGTGGGCGATTACGGCGAAAAACCTTCCGCCTTGCAATATTTATGGACGAGTGACTTCTATGCGGTTACGGCTGAAGGCATGGTTATGGATTTTATGGGTATGGGTAAAGATTTTATTGCTGGTCTTATTGCTGATGGTCAGGATATGTTCCAATTTCCTGTTATTTGCGCCACACCTTATGAATAGGGTATGGGCGTTTATGGTGTAAATAGAGGTAATATAACCAAGCATGCAGCCTGTGAGTTAGTTGGGACGCTGAACAAGCAATGACTTTTAGCCTAGAGCTTTTATTATTAAACACGGTTATTAAACCACTGTTATTAAATAACAAAAGCGCTTTTATTAAAAAGCCAAATTCAATGTAATAAAAAACTATCCTATAAACGGTTGATTTTATTTAAAAATGCAAATAAAAACTTCAATAAAATCAATAGTCTACCTGAACTTTTTTAGAGCAAAACACACTTATAGCACCACAATGCTAATATGCCTGCCTTATCACAGCATCAAAATATGCCGATAACGAAGTAAAGTTAGTACGCCAAACTGGGCTGTTGGGTGTGTTTGTGTTTTAGGTGTTATTAGCAATATTAATTATTCAACCAAAGGTCAAAATGTTT
>NZ_JBIDFE010000032.1:0-14260 GCF_046635605.1 Gilliamella sp. BG3 | reverse complement strand
TAGAACCAGAAGAATTGACATGGGCACCTGTCACGCATGAGGGAATTACTGCAACAGTGACAAATGTTGTAGCTAATGATTACTGGATTCCTTATAAAGATAGGGGACAAGTTGTAGCACGTGTTAGGCTAACAGGTCCAAAGGCAAGCAATCAATGGGATAATCCTCATCCTAACCTAATTACTAAGCCACAGTTACCACAGACGTTTGAGTTAGTGGGTAGAGATATTAATACCGGTGATGAGGTAGTCAAATATGGATTTGTATTAAGGCAGTGGTTCGTCAATGGTGGTGGTCAAAGGAAAAGTTATAGTGACCAGTTAGCATGGTGTAATAGTTTGGGTTATCGAATGCCACGGGTAAGAGATTTAACCAATTCAAACTATCATAATTTAGGCGCAGCACCTAGTTCATCAGATAGTTTTTACATGCGTCACATAGGCGCTGGCTTTTTCACGGAGTGGGGCGACATGCTCTACTACGCTGATGCGGGCTTCGTCCTCGGCAGCTACTGGACGAGTGACGCAATAGGTAGCTTTCAGTACCCTGTCACCTCGGGCACCGGCTTGGCCTACATCTACAGTGCCAGCTTCTCCTGCTATGGCGTTTGCACCGCACCTTAGCTTTTAGCGTTTAGTTCTTAATCCTTAGGGCGCGGAAGGGGGTTACGGTGCTTGAGAGGATAATATAACAAAGAATAAAGCCCCAGCACAAGTTGGGGCGCTGAGCAGGCAAAGTATGTGAGCCTTGAGCTTTAATGGCAGAAAACCAAAATAGCACCCCGACCGATACGCCTTAAAAGCTTGCGCTTTTGTTATTAACTGGCTGTTATTAACAAGTTGTTATTAATAGCTATTATCAAATAACAAAAGCGCTTTTATTAAAAAGCCAAATTCAACGTAATAAAAAATTAGCCTATAAACGGTTGATTTCATTTAAAAATATAAAATAAAAAATTCAATAAAATCAATAGTCTACCTGAACAATTTTAGAGCAAAAAACACGCTTATAGCACCACAATATTAATAAGCTTGCCTTATCAGAGCGTCAAAATATGCCGATAATGAAGTAAAGCTAGCACGCCAAACTGGGCTGTTGGGCGTGTTTGTGTTTTAGATGTTATCAGCAATATTAATCATTCCGTAAAAGTCAAAAAGTCCTAAAGATAACACCATATTTTAATTAGAAAATTCACCTATCTATAAAACCGAATCGTTTTCATCTTTACATTTCTTTACAAAAAAGTCCGCCAAAAAACTAGCCAACTATTTCTTAAACGGCTATACTTTAATCGCTTTAGAAAGACAAGCTTATTAAATAAGCGAATAAACATAAAAATTCAAATAAAACAAAATATTACTTGACAGGTGAAACGAAATGCAGTACCATTTTAGGCACAAGGCACAAGGCACAAGGCACAAGCACTGGCAAACTTATGTCTTAAATTTATCAAATAATCCTATTCGACAAGTTTTTACTCGAAACTTATTTATACCTTCCAAATTATTTCTCGAATTATTTTCGAAATTATCCACAAAACCATTTTCAAAAATTCCATTGGCATTAGCGCCGTTGTTGTTATTACCGTACTCTTTAGAATCGCAGGCACTATCGGCCACGACTTCTGAGCGCATTCACGGTACTGCGCCTTATTTAACCTTTGATGGCGGCGCGACTCATGCTGATTCAGTTAGTCCCTTATTATCAGTAACATTGCCCGGAAACAAAATTATTACTGTATCAAATGATAGCTCAAGCATGGAAAACCCATTAGTGTTAGATAAACTTTCAGCCACTTTTGCAGATATCAAGACATTAGTACCTCATAGGGATTATCCAGAAGTATTGACCGATAAAGTTATTGATGACAATGGTTATTGGAAGGATGATGATGGCGATACACTCCATCGTGTCAATTCAAGTAAATTAAAAATTAAATGGCAGAATTTATATGGTCAAGATATTACTAATTATGTGAAGGATAACTCAGATAAAGCATTAAATGGCTGTGATGCACCTTATCAATTGACATTAGAAGCGGAAGATGTGAGCATTAAGACAGAACATGGTATTCCTACTGAAAGTGATAAATTTACTGGAAATAGGCATACCTATTATCTTTATCCCAAAATGGATAAACCACAATTTTGTTATGCTATGCCTAACTTAGAATATGATTGGCATTCAAATGATATACCTTACGATGGTGCAGTTTCTTCTCTTAACGATCCGCATGGTGATTGGAATAAATATAGAGGGTTTTATGCTTATAATCCAGCGAATCCTGGAGCAAACTTTCCAACCACAGGCTCTCATAATTTATTTTTTTACTTGAGTGTTGCAGGAATGAAAGCGCAAGATATAGTAAATAAAAATGGTCGAACAATTTCGACGGGAGGGGTAACATTAACGTTAAATGCTGAAAATACGCTACCTACAGGGCTTGTAAAAATTAACTTAACGGGTCCTAAGGAGAGTAATCCTGGTTCTTTTATTCCTTCAACATTTTATTTACACGATAAAAACAATGACCCATTGTATAATTTTAGATTAGAGCGTTGGTATGTAGCTAAAAAAGGCGGTGCAGGCGGTTATCAAAATGCCGTAGCGTTTTGTAATAACTTTAATGGTGGTGGATATCGTATGACCAAAGTGCTTGATTTTACTAATTCAAGACGTTACGATTGGCAGAATGGTATAGCAGACGAAAGCTATTTACGAAAAATTAGTTATAAAGTGAATGGTTATTGGATGGGAGGATTATTTAGCGAATGGGGACGTATGACTCAGATTTATTATAAAGATAGTGATTGGGAATATTTTCGTGTTGGCGATCCTGCTTGGGGAGACTATAGAGGGTATTATTGGACATCAGATTCAGGTCAAAAAGCGTACAATATCAATGTCGTTGTAGAGACAAATACAGGTATTGTTGGTGGTAGAGAACATTCGGATCAAGACTATAGAGTAGCCTGCGTTACACCTTAATTTCCCTTTCTTTAACGATGACTATTTAAATAAAAATACTTAGTATTTTGTTTAAATAGTCGATTAAACTTTTTAGCTATAAAATATTTAGATTAATTTAACCATAAAGTTTATGCCCATTCATGATGAATAATTCTTACAATTTACATTTCTTTACAAAAAAGTCCGCCAAAAAACTAGCCAACTATTTCTTAAACGGCTATACTTTAATCGCTTTAGAAAGATAAGCTTATTAAATAAGCGAGTAGTTATAAAAAATCTAAATAAAACAAAATATTACTTGACAGGTGGAACAAAATGCAGTACCATTTTAGGCACAAGGCACAAGGCACTGGCAAACCTATGTCTTAAATTTATCAAATAATCCTATTCGACGAGTTTTTACACAAAACTCCATTATATCATCGCAATTATCTCTCAGATTATTATCGAAATTATTCACAAAATTATTTTCAAAAATCCCATTGGCATTAGCACCGTTGTTATTATTGCCGTACTCATTAGAATCACAGGCATTATCGGCCACGACTTCTGAGCGCATTCACGGTACTGAGCCTTATTTAACCTTTGATGGTGGTGTTACTAAAGTGACTAAAACAGAGGACTTATTAGGTATTAAGTTATCAGATGGTCGAACATTTACATCGCAAAATAATTCTTCATCACCAACAGCGCCAATCAAGTTACCTAATGTAGGGGATACCTTGGCTGATATTGAAATGATAGTCCCGCCATTAAGCGTCTCAATAAATATAAATGACTTAGTGACACAAGGTAAATGGGGAGATGATGATGGAGATGGTCAGGGTACAAATGGTGTTACCGCATTAGGAAGTATATCGTTAGCAATAACTGATAAAGATGGAAATGCTGTTAGTCGTGGCGATGCATTAGATATATGTAATGCACCTTATAAGGTAACCTTAGATAGTTCAGGGGGAACTTTAACTACGCAGTATGGCGTGCCGAATAGTAGTAGGTTTTACGGAGGGACAGCGGAATATTATATCACTTTGCCGTTACCGCCAGTTATTTGTTCGGTCAGGCCGAATTTATTGTATGGTGGCACAACTGGAACTGGCTTGGATTGGGACGACCCACGCTATGCAGGTCCAGCTAACATATGGAATCCAGTTAAGGGTTTTTTAGTTCAGTCAACAACCCCATCATCTTACAGTTTAAATTTTCCAACTACGGGGTCAGATGGATTGTATTTTGATTTGGATATAGGTGGGATAGATGCAAGTCAGTTTACTTGGACCGTTATCACAAGTGGTAGTATAAGAGCAACGGTGAGTTGGATATTACCAAACCAAGGTACAAACGAAGATAAATGGATTAGAGATAAATCCAAGAATGTAACACGGGTAACGTTGAATGGTCCAGAGGCAAGAAGCCAGTGGAGCAATTCTAATCCTAGTCAAATTACCTTGCCATCTTTGCCACAAACATTTGAGTTAATCGGTAGGGATAGAAGTGGTAATGAGGTTCGGTATGGATTTGAATTGAGGCAGTGGTTCGTCAATCGGGGAGGTCAAGGGGCTAGCCTTTCTAATCAAACCACATGGTGTAATAGTTTGGGTTATCGAATACCACGGATAAGAGATTTAACTAATGCGAAGTGTGGTGTAGATAATCGTTGGTACCCATGTGTAAATGACATAGATGGCGCTAATCCATCCTCAGGTTTTACTGGCTATCAGCGTCACATAGGAGCAGGCTTTTTCACGGAGTGGGGCGCTATGTCCTACTACACTGATGCGGACTTTGTCTTCGACACCTTCTGGACAAGTGACGCTACAGATACAGATAGCGTTCAGTTCACTGTCTACTCGTACTACGGCGGCGTCGGCAGTTACAGCGATTACTACAGCGGCTTTGCTGTTTGCACCACTCCTTAGCGTTTAGTTCTTAATCCTTAGGGAGCAGAAGGTCTTATGATGCCTAGAGAACAATATAGATAAGAATAAAGCCCCCGCGCAAGTTGGGGCTTTTAGCAGGCAAAGCTTGCGAGCCTTGCAAATTTATGGTTCGCCAATAAGTAGTTAAATGTTGATTTTATCCGTAATAAATCAGCAAAAAACTAATCAACTTTATTTTAGCCTTAATTTTGTTACGTTTATGCCGATTTTATGTATATAATTAACGTAAATTCATCTATTGTGTATTATTATGGCTAATGTATCTTCGTTTCGCCAAAAGCAAAGCACTATTTTTGTCGCATTTCTAGTCACAACTTTTATTGTTGGTATTGCTGGTGCTTTACAATCTCCTACTTTAAGTCGATTTCTAACTTTTGAAGTTAATGTTAATTCACGGCTAGTTGGACTTTTTTTTTCTGTTAATGCTTTAGCCAGTATTGTGGGTAGCTTTTTATTGGCTAAATATTCCGATAAAAAGGGCGATAGGCGTTATATTGTTATATTTTGCTGTTTAATGGGCATTGCTAATAGCATTACTTTTGCGTTTACACGTCACTATTTGGTATTAATCACGCTGGGTGTTTTGTTTGCTGCGTTATCGTCTGCTGCTATGCCACAAATTTTTGCTTTAGCACGCGAATATGCCGTTAAAACTGGGCGTAATGTTGTGGCATTTAATTCACTTATTCGAGCTCAACTTTCGCTTGCTTGGGTATTTGGCCCACCAATTTCTTTTGGCTTAGCTATTAATTTTGGTTTTACGGCAATGTATTTAACGGGCATGTGCATGTTTATGGTCGCGATGCTGTTTGTTGCTATTTTTTTACCTTCGGTTGAAAAAAATCCCACCTCACAATTTAATAACGAAGCAGAGTTACAAGCGGCAAATCAACCACTTTGGAAGAATACAAATGTGCTTTGTTTATTGCTATCTACGGTATTTATGTGGACAGCAAATATGATGTATATTATTGATATGCCAATTTATGTTGATGTTGTATTACATCTTTCAGATTCATTGCCGGGTGTATTGATGGGGCTTGCTGCTGGTATCGAAATTCCAGTTATGCTCATCGCTGGATATTTAGTACCTCATTTAGGTAAACGAAATCTATTTTTTATTGCGATTGTTTGCGGTTTGATTTTTTATCTTGGTATGATTTTTTGTACTGGTAAATATGCCTTATTAGCATTACAGCTCTTTAATGCTCTATTTATTGGTATTGTAGCTAACATTGGTATTATCTATTTTCAGGATTTATTGCCTACCCGAATGGGAGTGGCTTCTACTTTATTTAATAATGGTGTTATTTTCAGCATAATTATAGCTGGAATGTTGCAAGGATTTGTATCAGAAGCCTATGGACATGAGGTTATCTATTGGATTGCGTTAGTAATGGTTGCGATATCATTGTTATTCTGTACGTTGGTGAAGGATGTAAAAACTAACGTGGGCTGAAAGTAGATGAATAGTTAGATAATTAATAACACAATCAATAGTAAATAAATAATTAAGTGTAATTTGTCTTCTTAATAGTTAGGAAGACAAATTACTGAAACAATTAAAGATTAGATGTGTTTAACAGTTTTTCATAAAAGGCATAATCGGTCCTTTCATAACCCAATGGCGTAATGGCAATAAAGTTGGCATTAGCGGCATCAAGTTCTTTATTGTCATCAAGTATTTGTAAATTGCGTTTTGCTCTAAACCAAAAGTAATCGTTGCCTTCGGGATCTTGTGTTGGTATCACCATAAAACGACTTACATCGCTATCGCCTTGTTTTGTTATTTTCAAACCTTTAATTTGTTGTGCTGTACATGCAGGAAAATTAACGTTAAAACAAATATTTTGCGCAGATGGTAACGAAAGTAATTTAGCAATAACTGTTTGAGCGTGATGTTTAGCACAACTCCAGTCAGTTGGCTGGTTATCTTCACTGGTTAATTGACTCAATGCAATTGCAGGAATGCCCAAAGTCATAGCCATCATTGCCGCACCAACAGTGCCAGATAACACTGTTTCAAATCCTACATTTGAGCCATTATTAATTCCAGATAGTACTAGATCGGGTAGGTTGTTAGCCATCAAATATTTAATTGCAAATAGTGAGCAATCGGCAGGAGTGCCATAAACGGCAAATTCTTGTTTTCCACGTTGAACAACTCTAAATGGCGTTTTTAAGCTCACTGAACAAGATACTCCACTTTGATCTATGGCTGGTGCAACTACCCAAACCTCGTGAGCTATCTTTTTTGCCACTTCTTGCAATAGTTTAATACCTGGTGCATCAAAGCCATCATCATTGACTAGTAAAACGCGATTAACTAACTTTTCTAACATATTATTTCCTTATTGAGCAAATGTATTACATTCGTTAATTGCACCACTATCAAACCCACGTTTAAACCAAGTATAACGTTGCTTAGATGTACCATGGGTAAAACTATCAGGTACAACATAACCTTCACTTTGTTGTTGCAAGCGATCATCACCAATGGCTTTTGCGGTGTTTAAAGCTTGTTCAATATCACCTTCATCCAGCCGATTTTGCTGTTGCATTGCATTGCCCCACATGCCAGCAAAACAATCGGCTTGGAGTTCTAATTTAACCGACAATTGGTTATTTGTGATTGTGGACTGACCTTGTTTTAATTGCTCAACGTGGCTAAATGTGCCCAGCAAATTTTGTACATGATGACCAACTTCATGCGCAATTACATAACCTTGAGCAAAGTCGCCACCACCACCAAGTCGCTGTTTCATCTCTTGATAGAAAGACATATCTAGATAGACAGTTTTGTCAATACTACAATAAAATGGTCCCATAAAGGTTTGACCAGTGCCACAAGATGTTCTTGTAGAGCCTTTATAAAGTACTAACTTAGGGGGAGTATAGGTTTTACCTAAACGTTGAAATTCTTGATGCCAATAATCTTCAGTACTTGCTAAAATGATAGACGTAAATTTGACGGCATCTTCATCATCAATTGAATATTGATTAGTATTTTGTTCGGTACTGTTCGTATCAATTAGTGTTGAATCTAGCAAGCCAGTTAAATCAACACCATAATAGCCAGCAATTAACACTACAATAAATAAAACAATCTTACCTTTACCACCAATTGGAAGTCTTGTTCCTATTTCACTTCCTGATTGTGAGCGACGATCTTCAATGTTATCGCTCTCTCGTTGGTCTCTCCAGCGCATAGGAATTACCTTGTCAGTTTTAGTTTAATTATTTTAATGGATAACAAATAAGTATTCTAGATTAAGTTATTAGCGTTGTTATAAATTGAACCAATTAACTGTATAAAAATAGGTAAAGTATTTGTTTGTAAATTTGGTTATTTCTTGCTTTTTTTAGGTATATAATAGAATCCATACCATTATATCTTTATACTAATATTTGGGTATTGTTATGCCATATTTATTTCTTACTTTGGCGGCTTGTTTTTGGGGTGGTAATTACGTTGTTGGACGTGTTTTAGTTACTCAAGCCGATCCTATGGTAATATCCGAAGGTCGTTGGGTTATTACTGCGCTGTTATTATTGTGTTTATATCAACGTCAAGTTCGTAATGACTTATCCAAAATTAGAAAATCATTTGGTCCCATTTGTTTGTTAGCCATTTTTGGGCAGATTTTATTTCCATTAACACTTTATGTTGGATTGCAATATACCTCATCGCTTAATGCATCAATTTACCTTTCTGCAACACCATGTATGGTGTTGGTTATGAATAAATTGTTATTTAATGATACGATTTCAAAAAATAATATTTTAGGCGTGCTATTTAGTACAATTGGCGTGATTTATTTGATTTTACAAGGAAATCTAACTAATTTAAGTGAGTTGAGTAATATTAATAAAGGGGATTTATGGGCAATGGCATCAGCAATGAGCTGGGCTTGTTATAGCGCATTTATACGGTTAAAAGATAAATCTATATCTGGCAATGCTTTTGTGACTGTTAGTGCCGTGTTGGGTTCGGTCATGTTACTTCCTGTTGCGTTAGTGTATTTTTATTTTTACCCAGTTTCCAACCTAGCGCATTATACCTCAACAAGTTTTTTGCTTGGCTTATTATATATTGCTATTTTTGCGTCTTGGTTATCTTATTTATTTTGGAATAAAGGTATTATGGATATTGGCGCAACACGTGGGCAAATCTATACTCATATTATCCCTTTGTCAGCAGGAATTTTCAGTAT
This sequence comes from Gilliamella sp. BG3, assembly GCF_046635605.1. Taxonomy (NCBI): domain Bacteria; kingdom Pseudomonadati; phylum Pseudomonadota; class Gammaproteobacteria; order Orbales; family Orbaceae; genus Gilliamella; species Gilliamella sp. BG3. The sequence continues at coordinate 5,136 of NZ_JBIDFE010000032.1, read as the reverse complement.
TCTATTTTTACATACGCCAGTTGCGTATTTTCATATTGTGTCGATAGTACTAATAGTTATTGGGATCTATTTTTGTTCACGGAAATAGTTAATAATACAAACAATCGTTTTTAAAATAGCTTTAGTTTTGACTTAAAAATCAAGAAAATTTTACAAAATGAGGTTATTTTGCTATAATTAGCACTCAATTTTCACAAAAAGGAATTGTTTTGTTGTTATTTAGTAGAAATTAAAACAAACAAACAATAAAACATTAGTTTTTGCTTTTTTATTATCCTCTTTTTTTATCTTTGCTGTATTTTGCTTCAATTTTAATTAACTGATAAACACTTTTTCAAAGTGTAATCTAAAAAGTATTGTTCTTTGTGTATTAAAAGGTAACCGTTTACCTTGTTGCATCATTCCTTTTTATTATTTGTATGTAAACAGGCGGTATTTTATGAAAAAAATAAGACAGTCCCAAAATAAACCATTAAACATCAACGATATTACTATAATTGATGATAGCAAGTTAAAAAAAGCCATTACCGCAGCAGCACTTGGTAATGCGATGGAGTGGTTTGATTTTGGTGTATATGGCTTTTTAGCCTATGTTTTAGGGCAAGTATTTTTCCCTGATGCATCCCCTAGTGTGCAAATGGTTGCTGCACTCGCCACGTTTTCCGTACCATTTTTAGTTCGGCCGTTAGGCGGTTTAGTGTTTGGGATCCTTGGTGATAAATTTGGACGCCAAAAAGTATTATCAATAACCATCATTATTATGTCGTTAAGCACTTTTTGTATTGGTTTAATTCCTTCTTATGCCTCGATTGGTATTGCTGCACCAATATTATTATTGCTAGCTAAATTTGCGCAAGGATTTTCAATAGGGGGTGAATATTCTGGTGCGGCTATATTTGTTGCCGAATATTCGCCAGATCGCAAACGTGGTTTTATGGGGAGTTGGTTAGATTTTGGTTCGATTGCTGGTTTTTTAGTTGGAGCAGGTTTAGTCGTGCTTTTATCTAGTATTCTTGGCAAAGTTGCATTTCATGATTGGGGCTGGAGAATTCCATTTTTATTCGCTTTACCGCTAGGACTAATTGGGCTTTACTTACGTCATGCGCTAGATGAAACACCGGCATTTCAACAGCATACCGATTTGATGGATCAAAATGTTCGCGATCATATTACTAATCAACCTAAAATGACTTTCAAACAGATTATTATCAAATATTGGAAAAGCCTATTAGTCTGTGTAGGGTTAGTGATTGTTACTAATGTGACTTATTATATGTTGCTTACCTATATGCCTAGTTATTTATCTCATAACTTAAATTACGATACAGATCATGGCGTACTAATTATTATTGCTATCATGATAGGTATGTTATTTGTTCAACCATTAATTGGTTTTATTAGCGATAAAATAGGTCGCAGACCGTTCATTATTGGGGGAAGCTTAGGTTTATTAATTCTTGCTTATCCGTCATTTGTTATGATCAATAGCGATATTATAGGTCTTATCTTTTTAGGATTATTGATTTTAGCTGTATTACTTAACTGTTTTACTGGTGTTATGGCCTCAATTTTACCGGCTATCTTTCCGACTAGTATTCGTTACAGTGCTCTAGCTATATCATTTAATATCTCGGTATTAGTTGCTGGTGCTACTCCAACAGTGGCGGCTTGGTTGGTTGAAGAAAGTAATAATTTATACATGCCAGCTTATTATTTAATGGTTGTAGCATTAGTGGGTTTACTTACAGGCATAAAAATGAAAGAAACCGCAAACCGTCCACTCCGCGGCGCAACGCCTGCAGCATCAGACAGGTCAGAGGCAAAAGAAATATTATCAGATCACTTTGACTCAATAGAACAAAGAGTCGAAGATATAGAACAGCAGATCGAAACATTACAACAACAGCGTCAGAATTTAGTCGATCAACATCCTAAGTTAGATTGATTTTTTTATTTTTTGGGTTTTGTATATTTTGTTTAACATACAAAACCCAAATTTAATAAAATCAAAACGATACATAAGTATTTTTTAACGATAAAATTGACACATCATAGAAATAGCTAAAACACTGCCAACCCTTTTTTTTATTAATAAATAAAAGTAAATAAAAACAAAGTATTATAAAACCGCTATAAAAAAGGGTTTTTGAAAACAGAAATCCTATTTGCCTTTTGCTAAACAGGGTTTATAGTATATCGGTTTCTAGTTTACCGCCGCATAGGCGGTTTAGAAAGCCACGTATGGCAACATTATGCACCAGTCAAAGTTTACCGCCGCATAGGCGGTTTAGAAATCTTATCTGATTGATTTATAATAAATTAAAATGTTTACCGCCGCATAGGCGGTTTAGAAAGACATTTTGATTTGTAATGTTTGACATTTACTGTTTACCGCCGCATAGGCGGTTTAGAAAGTATTGTTTGACATGACGGTAGTCACGCCGTTGTTTACCGCCGCATAGGCGGTTTAGAAATTTGTAATTATGAGTTAAATTCAATAAAATAAGTTTACCGCCGCATAGGCGGTTTAGAAATCGCAAATTAACATCCCGCAAATTAGCTTCGTGTTTACCGCCGCATAGGCGGTTTAGAAATGTTGTTCAGCTCGACACTGGAGCTGGCAAAAGTTTACCGCCGCATAGGCGGTTTAGAAATGCTGGGGTCGAAATCGCAAACAAGATTAAAAGTTTACCGCCGCATAGGCGGTTTAGAAACAAATAACAATTGGGAGCCAACAACTGAGTACGTTTACCGCCGCATAGGCGGTTTAGAAATATGCTTTTGCCAATTTCGGATATTTATTTTTGTTTACCGCCGCATAGGCGGTTTAGAAATGAGCCGTCAAAGGATGAACTGGCGGCATTCGGTTTACCGCCGCATAGGCGGTTTAGAAATGCGTTACGTTATAGTCGTTATTCTGACGAAAGTTTACCGCCGCATAGGCGGTTTAGAAACCTTAGAACGTGTGTACCAGTCAAATCTAGGTGTTTACCGCCACATAGGCGGTTAGAAATTCTGGCATTATTATTTTTAACAGCATGACGTTCACAGCTATATAATAGCTTGATTTTATTCAAAATTATTAAGTTAAAAAATAAAATCAATATTCTACCTGATTGATTTTATATAAAAATGTACCGATAATTAAGTGCGCTAAACAAGAGCGATAAATATGTGTAATTTTGGCACAATGTAAAAAATAAAAGAGTTTGAAAGTTTACTGTGAAAAAACTATTTGCGCATTAACTTACTATGATATTGTCGACGATATTCGGTTGGTGTTCGTTCTGTCTTTTTTTTAAAAATCCGACAAAAATAATTACTATCTTTAAACCCCGATGCTAGAGCAATTTCTTTTATATTTAGATCATAATCCTTTAGTAGCGATTTTGCATATTCTAAGCGAATATGATTTAGATATTCATTTAGCCCTATTTTTCCCTCGCTTTGAAATAGATGTGATAAGTAATTGGGTGAAATGTAAAACATATTAGCTAAAAAGTCGCGTGTAATATCTTCACGAAAGTGAGTATCAATATATTGGCGAATGGCTTCATATAGGCAAGTAGTTTTGGATGATGTTTTGATATTGATATTTAACAAATCGAGTGTGTTGCTAAGTAAACTGTGAATAAGATAGTAAGCAGTTTGATTTTGTTTACATGATTGGTTTTGCCAGATAAGTTCGGTCAGCGCTTGAATAATAAATGTACCAACCCGCGGGCCTCGTCTTGGTGTGTTAATTTGCCTAAGTGGAATTAGTTGTGTGCCATCCCAATGCAATAGGCTTATACCAATTTGTTGTTTACCAAACAATATGTTTAATGAAGTAACAGGGTTTGTCCAAATGGGTTTGTTCCAGCTTTGAGCGGAAATATATAAAAGATCATTAATTGATAATATTTTTTCAATAACTTTGCCATTACTATCCGCCCATAGCATCTGTTGCTTTCCTTCTAATATAATTTCAATTCTAGGAAAGTTGACTTGGTAGGCAAGTGAAGGCGGACAAGCATTACTATTGGCAAAATAGATATGATTGATTGACTCTTGGTTATTGACTAGTTTGGTTAGTTTTTCGTTAATGATTTTTGTCATAAATTAAGTTAATGATAAATCAAGTGTGTACTATCGTTTAGATTATATACGCATATGGAAAAGATGAAAATAAGTATAAATTTTTCTTTTATTTAATAAATTAATGTTAATTTTTCGTTGTGTGATCTAAATCTCAATTTCTTATTTAGCGTACAAAAATCCAGTAAATGACAAAATTGTCTTCTAGGCGGTTGGATCAGTTTTTTTTACTATAGCTGTAACGCAAAATTTGTAATACAAAGAGCGTTATATGTATACGTTAATAGATATTTGTTGGTTTTAGCTAGGAGTTAACCATGGAATTATATTTAGATACCGCCGATCTTGTCGCCATTAAACGTTTAGCTAAGGTGTTACCTATTAGTGGGGTTACCACTAATCCAAGCATTGTAGCAAAATCGGGTAAGCCAATTTTTTCGTTATTAGATGAACTACAGGGAGTATTGGGTTCAGATAAATTACTATTTGCTCAGGTACTTTCAAGTAATGCTGATGAAATGATAAAAGAAGCTCATCAGCTTAGAAAAGCAGTACCATCGATTGTGACTAAAATTCCTGTCAATGCTCAAGGATTGATTGCAATTAAAGAGTTAACCCAGCAAGGAATTCCAACTTTGGGAACGGCTGTTTATGGTGCAGGGCAGGGATTTTTAGCTGCATTAGCAGGGGCTAAATATATTGCACCTTATGTTAATCGCATTGATGCTCAAGGCGGAAATAGTAAAGATACAGTACTGGAATTACAAGAATTGTTAGATTTGCACTGTCCACAATCGATGGTGTTAGCCGCAAGCTTTAGAACGCCAAGGCAAGCGTTAGATTGTATGCTTGCTGGTTGTAAGTCTATTACGTTGCCAGTAGATGTGGCTGAGCTATTTATTTCTGATCCAGCTGTTGATGCGGCGATTACTAAGTTTGATCAAGACTGGTGTAATGCTTTTGGTGCGTTATCGTTTTAAATTTAGGGACTGTTGATCTTTGCTGTACATAAATTACTCAACAATACATTGGCAGCCACATTAACATAAATGCCAGTGA
>NZ_JBIDFE010000031.1:0-14619 GCF_046635605.1 Gilliamella sp. BG3 | reverse complement strand
TATGGTATCACTGGCATTTATGTTAATGTGGCTGCCAATGTATTGTTGAGTAATTTATGTACAGCAAAGATCAACAGTCCCTAATTAGTGTAGCCGTTCCAGAATTTGTTGATTTAAAGTCATATATTTTGTAATAACATATTTTTTAACAAAAATTCAATTTTAGAATCTTGGCGATTACTAATATTTATAAAAAACTCCTACAAACAAAGATCACCTTATAGCTCAAATGAATATCATTATAATAATTAATTAGTACCATCTTTTTAGGTAGTATTTATAATAATAAATATGATTAAGTAATTAGAGAGAGTTTCTCTTGAGCTAATTAGAACTAAAGAAGGACTTTATTATGAGTAATATCTTTGATGATAATTCACAAACTATTGGGTATACACCATTAGTCAGATTAAAACATTTTGGTCACGGTAATATTTTAGCCAAAATTGAGTCTCGCAATCCAAGTTTTAGCGTCAAATGCCGCATTGCCTCAAACATGATTTGGGATGCTGAAAAGCGTGGTTTATTAACTACTGATGTTGAACTAATTGAACCAACAAGTGGTAATACTGGGATTGCACTTGCAGCTGTAGCCGCTGCTCGAGGCTATAAGCTAACGTTAACCATGCCTGAAAGCATGAGTATTGAACGCAGAAAGCTACTAAAAGCCTTAGGTGCTAACTTAGTATTAACTGAAGCTGCTAAAGGTATGAAAGGCGCAATCGAAAAAGCAGAGGAAATGGTGGCAAGGGATCCTAAAAAGAACCTGATGCTACAGCAATTTAGTAATCCTGCTAATCCAGAAATTCACGAAAAAACAACGGGCCCTGAAATTTGGCTAGATACCGATGGAAAAGTCGATATTTTTATTGCTGGAGTAGGAACTGGTGGCACATTTACTGGTGTAACACGTTATATCAAAAAAACACAAGGTAAAAATATAACAGCAGTTGCCATTGAGCCAACCAACTCACCAGTAATTAGTCAAGCACTAGCAGGTAAACCAATTAAGCCAGGACCTCACAAAATTCAAGGTATTGGAGCTGGTTTTATTCCTGCAAATCTTGATTTAAGTTTAATTGATGTGGTGGAAAAAGTATCAAATGAAGAAGCGATCAAAACAGCCCGTAATTTGATGGAAAAAGAAGGTATTTTAGCAGGAATTTCATCTGGTGCCGCCGTTTATGCTGCCGATCGATTAGCAAAATTACCAGAAAATGCTAATAAAACTATTGTAACCATTTTACCTTCTTCTGGTGAACGCTACTTAAGTACTGACTTATTTAGTGGCATGTTTACTGAAAAAGAGCTCGGTTAAATTCCAAATAGAATTAAACTTGATTAATAAAAAAGCGTAGCTGAGCAAATAGCCACGCTTTTTGTTACATAAACTAGTATAATTTTAACTGTTCAATTATCCTGAATAATCCCAAAATGGTGATACGCATGAGGTGTAGCAATTCTACCGCGTGGCGTTCTTTGGATATAACCTTGCTGAATTAAAAAAGGTTCAAGTACGTCTTCGATCGTTTCACGCTCTTCTCCAATTGCCGCGGCAATGTTATCTAAACCAACAGGACCACCCATAAATTTTTCTATAATGGCCAGTAATAATTTGCGATCCATATAATCAAAGCCTTCATTATCAACATTAAGCATATCTAGCGCTTGAGTAGCAATTTTTTTGTCGATAACACCTTTTGATTTTACATCAGCATAATCGCGCACTCGGCGCAAAAGTCGATTTGCAATTCGGGGAGTACCGCGTGAACGTTGTGCAATTAAATGCGCACCTTCGTCTGACAGATCCATGCCCAAAAATTTAGCGCTACGGCTAACAATATATTCCAAATCCTCAACCCGATAAAACTCAAGTCTTTGTACAATACCAAAACGATCTCGCAATGGCGAAGTTAACGACCCTGCACGAGTTGTTGCACCTATTAATGTAAAGGGGGGAAGATCGATTTTGATTGAACGTGCAGCAGGTCCTTCACCAATCATAATATCTAATTGATAATCTTCCATAGCTGGATATAAAATTTCTTCAACTACAGGCGAAAGCCGATGAATCTCATCAATAAACAGCACATCGTTTGGCTCTAGATTAGTTAGCATAGCGGCTAAATCGCCGGCTTTTTCTAAAACAGGACCTGATGTAGTGCGTAAATTTACATTCATTTCGTTTGCGACAATATTAGCCAATGTAGTTTTTCCAAGCCCAGGGGGACCAAAAATAAGCACATGATCAAGTGCATCACTGCGTTGTTTAGCGGCTTGAATAAATATCTTCATTTGCTCACGAACTTGCGGTTGACCAATGTATTCGTCTAAATATTTTGGACGAATTGCACGATCTAATGACTCTTCTTCCTTTTGCGCTTGTGGTGCAATCAAACGATCCGCTTCAATCATAATAAATCTCTATTTACAATGCTGATTTTAAGGCTTCACGAATCAGCGTTTCGCAATCCATATCAGGATTAATTACTTTATTAATAATACGGCTAGCTTCTTGTGGTTTATAACCTAATGCAATTAAAGCTGAAACAGCCTCGCTTTCAATTTGATTAGCTGACTTTTGAACACTATCTACATCAGAAACCAAGCTAACATTTGATGATTGCTCACCAAAATGTTTGAGGCGATCTTTCATCTCAACAATTAATCGTTGTGCAGTTTTATTACCTACGCCAGGCAATTTAACTAGTGTTTTAATTTCACCTTGTTCAACAGCACTAATAAATTGCGCTGCTGACATGCCCGATAAAATGGCTAACGCCAACTTAGGACCAACTCCATTAACTTTAATAAGTTCACGAAACAATTCACGCTCTTGTTCTTGATTAAAACCATATAGGATTTGGGCATCTTCACGCACGGAAAAATGTGTTAACACAATGACCTCTCGTCCATTTTCGGGTAATTCATAAAAACAGGTCATCGGCATAAACACATCGTAACCGATGCCACCGACTTCTATCAAGACTTTAGGAGGTTGCTTTTCAATAATGGTACCACGTAAACGACCAATCACAATATATCCTTAATAATAAAGCATAACAAATAAGCAAATAATAAGGTGTAGTTTACCCGATAGCAAAAAAATAATAAAGAAAAACTGTATAAATAGACAGGCAATAACAAAAAAATATCGCCGACTTGGTACTCAAAGTCGGCAATGCAAAAAGTTTAACTAACTGAATTAATGCATTAACTTAAAACGGCATTTTAAAACCTGGTGGTAATTGCATGCCACCAGTAACCTGAGCCATTCTTTCTTTTTGTGCTTCATCTAAACGGCGAGCCGCATCATTATAAGCCGCAGCAATAAGATCTTCTAACATCTCTTTATCATCATCAGCCATAAGTGATGGATCAATTTCAACGCGCTTACAACTATGAGTACCATTAATAGTGACTTTAACTAAACCAGCACCTGATTCGCCAGTAACTTCTAATTTAGCGATCTCCTCTTGTGCTTGTTGCATTTTAGCTTGCATTTGTTGGGCTTGTTTCATTAAATTGCCCAAACCACCTTTTCCACCTGAAAACATAATAATTCCTCATTAAAAAATATAGTCTGCATTATACAGGACGAATACTGGATTCATCAATCTTAGCATCAAAATATCGACAAATTGTAGCCACTTTTGAATCTTCGGCAATGGCTATCTTCGCCTGCGCAAGTTTTTCTTGGTATAACTCTTCGCGCATTTCAACTGGTGTTTTATAATTTACATCATCAATAATAATATCTACATCAAGCTCTTGGTTACGATGTTTGCATAGCGCTTTTTTTATCTTTATCACATTCGATATCGAATTAATCAAATGCTTAACGGTTGAACGCAAATGCAACACAATCGTTCCACTATCTACTTGTTCAAAAGCTGAATTAGCTACGATTTGCTTAATTAACGGCGGTAAATCTAATTGCTCGATCTCGGCACACCAGGCATCTTTTTGCGCCATTTCGGTAATTAATTTCTTAATCATTTCAGGAGTTTTATCACCATTTAGTGACTCACGAAAAGCCTTAGTATCGACCACCAACTCTTCCTTCATTGCAGTTAGACCACTGGCTTGCCATTGATAATTTTCAGCGGTAATATCTTCTTTACTATTGCCGTTATCGTTGTTATCGATATCGTTTACTGGCACAACGCTCTGTTTAATTCGTGTTAGTGATTTATTTATTACTAAATTTTTTGGTTGAATTACATCAACCGATTCAGACTTTTTTGGATATTGTTCCTCTTTTAACAACTGCATACGCATTTCTAAAATGCTTTTAGTCACCGACGACACATCATCAGGAATCGTTAGATCCGCCGTTGCTGGTTTGGCTTTAGATGTTGACGCTGTTTTTGAAGACAAAACGGTTAAATCGTTTAAGTCATTGTGCTGACTTTGCTCATTTGTTAATGACGAACTTATCACTGATTGTGGTGTATTCTGTTCGGTATGATTAACTGGCTGGTTCACTGTTGCAAGTATAGGATCAGATTGCTGAATTCGAGATTGTTTTTTAGTTTGATTTACAGCCTGATTATTAGCTTCTGCTTGCCTTGATACATTCGCATGCATTACTGCTTGTGATTGCGATTGGGTATTAGGCGGTTCTTTAGTTTGCTTTTGAGTTTGAGTCTGCTTATTGCCTTGAACAGATGCCGAACTAGCCATAACTAGTGGTGTAACAGCATCAACAACCTTTGGCATAAAGGCTAAAGCGCGTAAAAAACTCATCTCGACACCAATTTTTTTATCAGGCGAAAAAGAAAGCTCTTTACGACCCATTAGCAAAATTTGATAAAACAACTGCACATCGTTAGGTGCCATATATTGTGCTAAAAAACGTATGCGCTCTTCATTATCAATATAATCACCCAAAGCAGTTGGCACTACTTGTAATAACGCAATTTGATGCAATAAAGTAATGGTTTCGGCTAACAGATTATCCCAATCAGCGCCCTGTATAGCAGCTGCTTCAATTTGTTGCATTAAGGCATTACCATCACTATTATGTAATGCTTCAACAATTGCAAAAGGAACCGACTTATCAAGTGTACCAAGCATTACCGACACTGATTCTGCATCGACCTTACCGTTACCAAGAGCAATCGCTTGATCGGTTAAACTCAGCGCATCACGCATACTGCCATTAGCTGCTTTAGCTAATAACCCAATCGCTTTCGGATCGCTGCTGATTTGCTCTAATTTTAAAATATGTTCAAGTTGCTGGCCAATTAATGTTGTATCTAATACATTTAAATGTAAATGCAAACAACGTGATAAAATAGTTATAGGTAATTTTTGCGGATCTGTAGTTGCCAATAAAAACTTAACATGCTCAGGTGGCTCCTCTAGGGTTTTAAGAAGTGCATTAAAGCTACTGCGCGATAACATATGCACTTCATCAATCAAATAAACCTTAAAGCGCCCTTTAGTTGGTAAATATTGGATGTTATCAAGTATTTCACGAGTGTCTTCGACCTTGGTACGAGATGCGGCATCAATTTCAAGTAAATCAACAAAACGACCTTGTTCAATATCACGACAATTATCACAAACTCCACATGGTGTAGCAGTAATGCCTGTTTCGCAATTCAGCCCTTTTGCTAACAAACGCGCAATTGACGTTTTACCTACTCCTCGAGTGCCTGAAAACAAATAAGCATGATGAACTCGCCCTAGCGAAAGTGCATTAGACAAAATTTTAAGGACATGTTGCTGCCCCACAACCTCAGAAAATGATTTTGGTCGCCATTTGCGTGCCAGAACTTGATAACTCATAATCACCATAACTCATTGCCATTGAATTTGGCACTAATCATATCATAAACTGGCAAAATAGTCTTGATACAGTCAATAATCGATGCAATATTAATCAACAAAATTTAGCTTGAGGAAACCTAAATTTGCTATTAAAAAATAAAAGTGTAATAGTGCTAACCTAAACATACCTAACAAATTATAAAATGGAATATATAAGAAAGCACAACGAAAAAAGAGCGTTTTTCTAAACCACCTATATGGCGTTAATAGAGATAGAGAGGGGAACGAGGTAATTAAATATTTTCTAAACCACCTATATGGCGTTAATAGAGAAACAGATATACTATAAACATAGTTTTGCAAAAGCAAAACAGGTTTTCTACTTTAAAATACCCTTTTCTACAAGATGATTTTAATTTATTGTTTTTCATTAATTTTTACCCATCAATAAAAAAAGGGTTGGCGTGAATTTTGAGTTTTTGGATAATGCACAGATTTCACCATTAAAAAACATTCAGGTAAGCCATTGATTTTATTTGATTTTAACATTAAGTTTTAGAAAAAATAATCAGTGAAGAAATAAAAAAACTTCCCTAATATTATTCGCAATTAATTGAAATCGTTTTAAGATTAAATCCTGCCTCTTTATACAACTTGTACCGTTTCCTTGCTAATGACTTTAGCTGCTCATCCACTGGCACAAAATCGATAATATCACGATAAACACCTGCAAATTCAGGAAATTGTTCTTGTAAATTAATAAGTAGCTGACGTGTGCCGCTGCTGCGTTTTTGTGGCCAGCTAATTTCAACAGGTGATCCCCCTTTCATGCCTTCACCAGCCAAATTATGCGGAACAAAATTGTCGGTTTCGAGTTGCCATAGGTACTCGTCTATTCGTTCTGCTTGACCCTGATCTTGACAAGCAACTTGCACGCGCTGATTGGCGTGCCATGCTTCAACTATTTTTTTGCATGCTAGTTTTTCGTAAAAAAGCACGCCAGACTCGTCGGCTTCTGTTTGGTTTTCAAGTAAATAGAAGATCACTTTTTTCATAAAATCTTAGCTCGATTTATTGATCTAGTAGATATTGAATCAACATGGCAACTGGACGACCCGTTGCTCCTTTTTGCCCACCAGATTTCCACGCTGTGCCAGCAATATCTAGATGTGCCCATTGATATTTTTCGGTAAAACGTGATAAGAAGCATGCCGCAGTAATGGTGCCGCCATCTCGACCACCAGTATTAACAATATCAGCACAGGTTGATTTGATTTGTTCTTGGAATTCACTATCAATCGGTAGCGCCCATGCTTTGTCGCCTGCTTTGTTGGATGATAAGATCAATTGTGCAACTAATTTGTCGTTATTACCCATTACTCCAGTATAGTGATGTCCTAGTGCAACGATACAAGCGCCAGTTAAAGTGGCAATATCAATAACAGTTTTTGGATTGTAACGTTCAACATATGTTAAAGCATCACATAAGACTAAGCGACCTTCAGCATCAGTGTTAATCACTTCAACTGTAGTACCTGACATGGTTGTCAATATGTCGCCAGGACGGTAGCTGTTGCCGTCAGGCATGTTTTCACAACCCGCCATGACTCCAACAACGTTAATAGGTAATTTTAACTCTGCCACAGCCTGCATAACACCATAAACGGTTGCCGCACCGCACATATCGTATTTCATTTCGTCCATGCCTGCAGATGGTTTGATTGATATTCCTCCTGAATCAAAGGTTAGTCCCTTGCCGACTAAAACATACGGCTGGGCTTTTTTATCTTTAGCACCTTTGTATTCAATAATAGTCATGATTGATTCGTTTTGCGAACCCCGCCCTACTGCTAAATAAGCGTTCATGTTTAATTTTGCCAATTCGCTTTCGCCAAGGCAGGTTACTTTTAATGATGAATGCTGTTTGCCTAGTTGTTTACCTTGTTCGGCTAAGTATTTTGCGTTACAAATATTTGACGGCATATTGGCAATTGTTTTTGTTACGGTAATAGCATTAGCAATAATTTGCCCTTGTAACAAGTTATCAGTTAATGCTGATAACGCTTTCTTATTATGAATTAATAATGTCACTTTAGTTAAGCTTGGTACAGGATCTTTAATCGTTTTAAAATCATCAAACCGATAAGTTATATCGCTAATAATTTGCGGCAATTGTTTGGCTATTTCAAGGCTATTTACTTCATTGAACGCTAATAGATCCCATGCGATATTTTTAATTTTTTGGGCTAGTAGTTCTTTTATTACCGCTTTAATAACGGTTTTAGCTTGAACTGAGTCAAATGTTTTTGCTTTGCCACAACCAACAAATAAAAGTTTTTGTTTTAAATTGTTATTTGGATATAGCAAAGTAGTTTTACCTAGTTCGCAACTTATATCACCTGATTTGATAAGTTGACTAACTAAACCATTGGTTGATTTATCGATATCTTTGACAAAATCAGACTGGTTTTTTCTTGAATCAATTGAAACAACTAAACACTCTGTTTTTTGTTTAGTTATAATAGTACTGTTTTTTATTTGAAATTCCATGGTGCTTCTCGTTTATGAATTAGTGCAGATAATTTATATTCTATCGGTTCATTGTTGGATAGCAACAAAAAGATAACTAAAACGAAACAAATCAGATTATAATAGTCTGGTTTTGTGCCAACAGATAAAGGTAAGATGTGATAATTCGTCGATATTTAGTGAAAGAAACATTGAAAACCCAAGGGGCAATTTTATTTATTTTGTTGCTGATTTTCTTTTCTCAAAAGTTAATTAGAATTTTGTCGAGCGCAATCGATGGTTCAATCCCTCGTGAATTAATTATGCCGTTACTAGTTTTAGGCGTATCAAATATGGCCGATCTTATTTTGCCGCTGAGCCTTTTTCTTGGTGTACTTGTTACTTTCGGGCGACTTTATTCTGATAGTGAAATGGTAGCAATGCATGCATGTGGTGTTAAGAAAAACTTAACTTATCAAGTAGTATTTTTTCTATGCATTTTAACTAGTATATTAACCGTAATGAATTCACTTTGGTTTGGTCCTTGGTCTAACGTTAAGCAAGATCAATTGGTTGCTAATGCTAAGATCAATCCTAGTTTAGCTGGATTATTAGCAGGACAATTCCAACAAACGCCAGATGGTAATTCAGTTATTTACATTGGTAATGTGGATAATAACAATTTAGAGAATGTCTTTATTGCTCAAATCAATCCAAAAGCAAATCAACGACCTTCTATTATTATTGCTAATAAAGGTAAGACTGGACACGATAACGAAGGTAACCAAATTATTACACTTGAAAATGCTAATCGTTATGAAGGTACAGCACAATTAAAAGATTTTAGAATTTCAAACTTTCATAATTATTTAGGTATCATAAAACCCAAAGAGTTAAATACTAACGAGGATAACGATAAAATCGATGTTCAGCAATTGGGAATATTAGAGCTTATTAACACTAATACACCTAAAGCTGTTGCGGAATTTTATTGGCGGATAACGCTAATTATTTCAGTACCATTAATGGCCTTTTTAGTTATTCCACTGAGCGTATCAAACCCACGAGGACGCCTTGCACAAGTTTTACCTGCTTTACTGCTCTATTTAGTTTACTTTTTATCAGCCAGTTCAATTAAGGCTAATGCAGGTAAAGGTCGGTTAGATCCCGAATTGTGGTTTTATATATTGAATTTAGGATATTTTGTGTTAGCGATAATATTGAATTGTTGGGATAACCTATTTATGCGTAAACTTCGCTTAAAATATTCTGCATCTTAAGGAGCAAAGCGTGTTTTCGATTTTAGATCGTTATATCGGTAAAACTATTTTAAGCACCATTGGTGTTAGTCTTTTTTTACTTATCAGTTTGTCGGGTATCATCCGTTTTATTGATCAGCTTCGAAAAATTAAAGTTGATTATGATGCGTTTTCTGTCGGTATTTATACGCTTTTAATGGCTCCAAAAGATTTAGAAGTATTCTTCCCGATGGCTGCGTTATTGGGTGCATTGATTGGTTTAGGATTGTTAGCATCCCGCAGTGAATTAATTGTAATGGAAACATCTGGCTTTAGTCGTTTCAAAATTGCATTTGCGGTGATGAAAACAGCATTACCACTAGTACTAATTACAATGGCGGTTGGTGAATGGGTTGCTCCAGTTAGCGAGCAAACTGCACGCAATATGCGTTCTGAAAAGCTTTATGGTAATTCGTTAATGGCTGAACAAGGCAGTCTTTGGGCTAAAGATGGTAATGATTATGTTTTTATTGGCCATGTAAATAACGATAATTCGATTTCGAATGTTTATATTTATTCAGTTGACCAAAATAAGCTTCAATCTATTACCTATGCTGCTTATGGAGTGTATGAAAATGATACTTGGACATTATCGCAAGTTGAAAAAAATGATCTAACAGTGCCCAATAAAGTAGTTGGTGTAAATACGATATCCATGCCTTGGAAAACAAGCATTACTCCTGATAAATTAAATATTGTCGCATTTGATCCTGACTCGTTGTCGGCTTCAGGGCTTTATGAGTATTCACAATATCTAAAAAACTCTGGGCAAGATACTAAGTATTATGATTTGCTGTTTTGGAAAAAGATCATTAAACCAATTTCAGTTGCTGTGATGATGTTGTTAGCTTTATCGTTTATTTTTGGTCCATTGCGTAGCGTATCAATGGGGATTCGTGTGGTGATAGGCATCAGCTTTGGCTTCTTATTTTATATTGCCGATAATTTGTTTGCCCAAGTAAGTATTGTTATTGGTATTTACCCTGTTATTGGTTCGCTTATAACCAGTTTCGTATTTTTATTGATTAGTTATATTTTATTTAAAAGGAAAAACTAGGTCTTTTAAAATTTTATCCTATCATCTGATTTAGATGATAGGATTTTTATATTGTAACGATTATGCTGTCTGTGATTGTTTATCAAACAGGTTTAAATATTGCCCATAACCTGCATCTTCCAGTTCCTCTTTAGGTATAAATCGTAAGGAAGCCGAGTTAATACAATAACGTAATCCACCTAACTCTTTTGGACCATCATTAAAGACATGTCCAAGATGAGAATCAGCTTCCACAGATCGCACTTCAATACGTCGCATACCAAAACTGGTATCCTTTTTTTCAACAATATTGCCCTTTTCTATCGGTTTAGCAAAACTAGGCCAGCCACATCCTGAATCGAATTTATCTAACGAAGTAAATAACGGCTCGCCAGATACAATATCAACATATATCCCTTCCTCATGATTAGAGTTAAATTCGTTTTCGAACGGTGGTTCAGTCCCATTTTTTTGAGTTACGTGATATTGCATAGGTGTTAATATGGACAGTGCTTTTTCCTTCATTGTTTTATTCATAAGTCACCTTTATGTTATTTATTTTAAATAATAGAATTAATTACGATTTAACATTGATTGCAATACTTTATCTTTAATCCAAAAATAATGATATAAGGCGCCAGCTATATGTAAAATAAGTAAAATTGCTAATAAATATGAGCTGAACTTATGCATAATATGAAAAAAATCATAAAACATGTTAGGCATATCAATAGCCGGAATAGAAATGATGCCAAAAAAATTCAGCGACCGACTACTCATTAAGTACCCAGACAGAGGCACAATAATTAAAAAAATGTAAATAAACCCTTGTATGGACGTCGATAAAATACGTTGTAGTTTTTGATTTTTGGGCAAGACATTAGGCACACCTTCAGCTTTAATAATTGTAAAACGCCACAAGGTTATTACAAATATCAACACGCCAAAAGATTTATGTAATAAAAAAATAGTAAACATACCACCCAAATAATGTGACAACGTCACCTTAAATAACACTAATAAAAACGTTAATACAATCAGTATCAATGTTAACCAATGGTTCCATTTTTGTTTACTACTATATTGCGGATAGTTTTGCATAATTCAATTGCCTCTTTATTTTTGCCAATGCTGTGCTAAAAACTTTGATCGCCCTGATAATTGATAATATTGATTATAATGCTGGGATTGTTTTGTATAATAATTTTGGTGATAATCCTCAGCTAGGTAAAAGGCAACTGCTGGCTCGATAGCGACACCTATAGGATTATTAAACTTCTTACTATCTTGTAATGCTTGTTTAGACGATAATGCTACTTTATGTTGATATTCATTATGATAAAAAATAACAGGACGATAAGAATCACCTCGATCAGCAAATTGCCCTTGTGAATCCGTTGGATCGATTTGTTTCCAAAAAATTTCAAGCAATTTTTTATAACTAATAACTTTTGGATCAAACTTAATTTGTACCGCTTCGGTGTGCCCTGTTGTGCCTGAGCAAACTTGCTGATAGGTTGGATTGATAACATTCCCCCCAGTATATCCTGCTACAATACTAATAACCCCTTCATACTGATCAAAGGGTTTAACCATACACCAAAAACAACCGCCAGCAAATGTTGCTTGTTCATATTGTTGCATAATAACCTCCCACTTAATATGTTAAACAATTCTTCTATTTATTGCTTAACTTCAGCATAATCATTAACACTAAAATACACTGCTTTAAATTAGCATACTACTTGAAAATGTTTAAAAAAACACCATATCATTGGTCAACGATTTCAGTTATAGAAGGATTCATTTATGGCAAGTGGATGGGCGTCTGACGATGCCGTTAATCAACAAATCGAAGGCACTATTGCTGATGCCATCGAAAACGCAAGAAGACAACTCAATCACGGTACAATTAGTGCTCATTTTTGTATTGAATGTGGAGAGCCTATTATAGAAGCCAGAAGGTCAGCATTGCCTGGCGTACAATATTGTTTGTCTTGCCAACAAGAAATCGATAAACAATTAGCTAAAACATCAAGTCTATATAATCGTCGTGGCAGCAAAGATAGCCAACTACGTTAATTTGAAGATACATTTTTAACCAATTGAGCTAAAAGATGGGTGGATTATTACCCACCCTAAGATACAAACAATAGTTATTTTTTACCTTCACGAACAGCGTCATAAGGATAAACAATTAATTTATTATCAAACCATTCAGCACAAAAAATATCTTCTAATTTTTCATAACCTTGTTTTGCAATTTCTTGTTTAACCCAATTTTCATCTTTTTTAAGTTGTTCTAAATTGTCATGGCTAATACCGCCATTTTCGATGATTAGCACGGCAATATCTTTATCACCTTTTTTGATAACAGTTAACGAACCATTTAATTCATACCAAACCTCTTTTAACTCATCAAAAGAAGCTATGCCTTGTATATTGACTAAGGTTTCAAAATCCCTTACTGGTAAGTTGGCTTTAACAAAATTATCCGTTATTAAATGCCCATTTTTAACAAGTTGGATTGGTTCGCCATCTATAGCATCGCGTAAACGTGAGTTTTTAGATTTGATAAATCGAATTAAAACAAGTAAGCCAGCCCAAATAGCCACTAATCCAGCCGATTCCCAAGAAGATACTGTCGGACTAAGTAAGGCCCCCCCAACCAACGCACCAATAACCATACTACCAACCTGATCAAGCTGTGACATAGGTGCTATTTGGCTTTTACCCGATAACTTCACATAAACAAGTAAAATAATTAAAGCTAATAAAAATTTTGGTGCCATTTCTAATAAATACATTTCCTTTCTCCAAGCTAAACAAAATATGTTGAACTACAATTCCAAATGCAGAATCAATAGAAACTTCTGTATCGAAACGGGTAATAATTTATGTAAAACTGGTATAATTTTTGTTTGATTAATGATCAATACGGTTCTATTTTCATGACTAAAACAAAGTATGATTATTAATATAATTTATTGATTGTATTTTACTCTAAAATTCACACAAATTATAAGATTATTACTTTGATTGCGATAACTAATTTCTATTATGCAATGTTGTAAATCGGTGTGTTTTAAGTTTGAAATGAAGGTAAAATATTTACCCACAAAAACAGTCAAAAAGTATATATTTCCAGTTAAAAAGGATAATAACAAATGCAACTAATAATCGAAGAATCGGAAAAACAATTATCTTTTGAAGAAATTGAAGAATTTAGCAACTATTTTGATAAAGAAATTCCACTTTCATTTATTGATTTTTACATTAAATTTAATGGTGGTTACCCTCCCGAAAACGGTGAACATAATTTCTTTTTATTAGGTGGCTTTAATCCAATAAAATATGGCGATTTAACTATAGAAGATATTTACACTAATTTAATTGATGACTTTTCTAATTTAAAAGATATGATTCCTTTTGCTTATGATGAGGGTGGAAATTGTTTTTTACTTTCATTAAAAAATGAAAATTATGGAGAAATATATATATGGCTGATGGATGAAAAAGAATTAGTTTTAGTATCTGAATCATTTGATAGTTTTATAAATAAGCTGTAGGAATTAATCGCATTGTTTAAAGTAATTAAAAAAATGTTGCAATGAATATACATAAAAACAAAATTAACGCCTTATAAGTTTTCAGTTGAGTATTTTAATCATAAAATATTAGGGCGTGTTGATCTTTCGTGATTATTTTTAGACGGCATGATGTGAGTTATAATAATTCTGCCAAAAACAACCATAACTCGATTCATCATGCCAAGAACAATGCTAACAGATAAACGGTGGGAGAAGCTACTACAAATAATGAAAAATACTGGCCGAGTTTATAATAAATCCGAGCATCGGATGACGTTTAAAGGGATCCTTTTCCGAATGAGAACTGGTATTCCTTGGCGAGATTTGCCAGTAGAGTTTGGTGAATGGAGCACCGTCTATAGACGATTTAATTTGTGGTCTAAAAAAGGAATATTAGTTGATATTTTCA
>NZ_JBIDFE010000030.1:2092-15880 GCF_046635605.1 Gilliamella sp. BG3 | reverse complement strand
TGTTGTTTGAATTCGATACTAAATTTTTTGACCATGATATTTGTCTCCTATGATTTTTGTTTATATCATAGAGGTGAATTTTGTCCACTTTTTTGGCGAGGATCACTTTCACCGACAAAATAATATTATTGCCAAGTTTTTGTACTATCTCATCTAATAATCGCAACACAGTTGCTATAATATGGGTATTATGGCGAACATAATTGGTATAAACAAAATTGCCATGCTCATCAAGCAACACACATTTAGCTGTTGTAGAACCAACATCCAATCCTAACTTATAAAGTTTTGACATAATAAACTCACATTTAGCAAGATAACTGACTATCAGAAAATTAATTTTATAAATGATAATTATAGTTAAATGTTCAAATTTTTTAATAGTTCTGTTTAAAAAATATCTTTCCGCAGATAATAACAGTGTCAAAAAGTTTCAGGTAACTATACGTTTGAGTATGGTCTATAATTAAATGTCCCTAATAGTTATAAACCTTTTTCTAATCCTTGCTTAGCTATCGCAATCACATTTTTCAAATCAACACCTTGTGCTTTGGCCGCAAAAATACAACCGCAATAACATTGACGATACACATCATACTCCTTGCATAATTCAATAGAGCGTTTATAACCGTTATTTTTTTTGAAATCAGAAGGCAGATAATTGACCGAAAAGATCTCTTGAATTTCAAACCCCAGTTCGTTTATTTTTTGGCTATTCTTTTTAGGGCTTAGTGTTAAAGCACTTGCAAAATAGTCAAAGCCCAATTCTTGTGCTTTAATTGCGGCCAGATCTAATCGCATTTTATAACAAATATGACAACGCTCGCCACCTTCGGGCGCATCACGCAAATGACCAACTTGTTTAATAAATTCTGCTGGCTGATAAGGTGCTTCTAAGAATTCAACGTTATTACCTGTTTTTTGATTAAAGTCAGCAATAAATTTCTGTTGCACCACACTACGGTGCTCATATTCAACTCTGGGATGGATATTAGAATTAGCAAAATAAATCGTAATATCTGCATATTGTGCTAAATACTCTAAAACATAGGTACTACAAGGTGCACAACAACTATGAATTAATAACTTTGGTCGAACTGATTCTGATTGCCAATTATTAATCACTTCTTTTAAAACAGAATCGTAATTTACTTTATTATGTGGATTTAATTTTTCGAGAATATTTTTAGCATTAATTAACATGGGGACTCATTTATTTTGTTTTCTATTTTTTGGGGTCTAGCTAACTAAGATCTTAGTCGGCCAATTATGATATAGCTATACACACTAACCTTCAAGGAAAAAACTAAATTTCTATATCTAACTTTATGAAACTGACATATTTTTATATATAACAAATGAGGTTTATCATAAAGCTAAAGAAGAAATTCAAACATATTAATACAGCTGCAAATTAGTGCCATTGCTGACGTTGTTGTATCAATCAATTTTTATTTGATTATTTATAATAAATGAACTATTGCTAATTTAATTTTCTCTCCTAGCATTTGTCGACATTATCTTTTGAACATAACGTTTTTCTAAAATAAATGCGATACAAAAATAGACAATGGTTAATATCCACAAATGCCAATATTGCTGACTAAATTCGGAAAAACTTGCTCCCATTTGATTTATTTTTACTGACCCAACTATAGCTGGTACAGCTGGAAATATATAGCCAATAAAATGGAACAAAGGAGGCATCAATTCTTTTGGCCAAGATAATCCTGTAACAAAAAAGATAATCATACTTGACGGTATAATTAAGCAAAACACATCACTTACCGTATGGACAAAATGTGAAACAATTTTACCTAATAACGAAGTGGACAAAATAAAAGGAAGAATAAATAGTAAGGAAACAGATAGATGACTTAGGCGCGGTAAGTCATACCAATAGTTAGCAAATACGGTATAAATAATAAAATAGATTAAATAAAGCACTAAATAAGTCAATAATTTACCAGAAAGCAGTAATAATGCCGATGAAACCGTGTGATTCTGTTTATTAACAAAGGCTATTTCAAAATCAGAATTTTTACTAAATAGACGGCATAAAATACTACCGATAAATAATGTCTGATTTAAGATCAAAATAAAAGCGGCTGGAATAATATAGGTTGCATATCCTGATTGAGGATTAAATAAACTAATTAACTGGCTATTAAAAGGAGAAACATTATTATTTGCCACTGCAGGATCGACACCTTGCGCTATTTTGCGTGAAATTGAAATTTTAGCGCCAAAATTACTGGCAACGGTATTAATGGCGGTAGCAACATTACTATAAATTAAAATATAGCTCGCATCGCCATAATATGACACTGGGCTAGTTTTTCCTTCTAATATATTCTTTTGAAAACGGTAAGGTATGAGTACAACTCCATATATTTTACGTTCTTCGATAAGTTTTTTAGCCGTTTCTAAGTCTGCAATATGTAAGTCTATATTGATGGACTTATTAGCATTAAGTTGTCTTACTAGATCTCGACTGTAATTGGTATTATCTTGGTCAATAACAGCAATAGGAACATCTCGGATTGCTTCATGTAAATAAGGTTGTGGGTAAAAGATGAAATAGATAAGTATTCCCACAAACATAACGCTAACTATCGCTTTGGTTTGGAAAATTCGTTTTAATTCATCATAGGAAGTTAATAGTAAAGATTTAATCATATCAACCGCCTACGGATCTTTCGTAAAAAAAGATAAACAAGAATAGCCATAACACTTAATTGGATCACTAAATAAACAAACGGTTGTAAGGAAGTTACTATATTTGGCGATCTTAATGTTTGATCAAGACGAATTTGTATATACCATGTTACAGGTAATAAAGCACTCCAAATATAAGCAAAGGTATTCATTGCAATCCGAGGGAAAATAAGCCCAGTAAATCCAAACGCAGGTGATGCTACTAAGCTTGCAGTGCCATAAGCTTGTGCTAGTGTTGATCCCGTTAAACCAAAGAAAATACCATACAAACATGAAGTCAAAATAAAGCCTATATCACCAAGTATAAGCAATATTAAATGCCCATTTAAAGGTAAATTAAAATTAGCAATTAAAACGGTATCAAATAGAATCAAGCAAAATAAAAAATAGATAAAATAAGGAATAATGCGTCCTAATAAAAAGATAAAAATATTATGATTAGCTAATTTTAATATTTGCTGATACCCCGTTCCAGTAAAACGATCACGAGTAATACTAGTAACCATGGCCATCATAATAATGATTTGTAATATAGTAGGAATTAAACCACTAATTAACGTATATAGATAATTTAAAGTTGGATTATATAAAGGATGTAAACTTGTCGGTATAGTTTGCATTTGGCTTTGTGCTACTGGTGAAGCAATTCCTTTTTCTAATAACCCTTGCAATACTATTTGACTATTTGCTGTTTTCAATGCGGAACTCATCGCCCGAAAAATAATCGTTCCAGCTGACATATACTGATTATTATAAAAAGCGACAACTTCTGGCTGATGACCAGCTATAAGATCTTTTTCAAACTCATGCTGAATGAAAAGCACAGCATAAACATCACCTTTAATCAACGCATGTTTAGCTGAGGTAAGATCTTGATAACGTTCAGCTACCTGTAGCTGAGGTGAAGCAGCAACTTGTTGAATCAATAAGCGAGATGATTTGGTTGTATCTTGATCAACAACAGCAATAGGTACCTGAGTAATAACACCGGCATGGTACATATAAACAAATAAAAAAATAAATAATAAAGGATAGATGAAAACTAATAAACACAAAATACGTTGTTTAATTAATTTACGAAGTTCCCATCCAATTACTTGAAATAGCCGGTGATACATTAATATCGTTCCTTTTTGTGTAAAATCTCGATATTATTCAAGCTAGCGAGATTGCCACTTTGTAGTAACACTCATTCCTGGGCGGAGACCTGACACTTTATTAATTGGTTTAGCACGCATTTCAAAAGTCTTTAAGTCAAAATCACCCGTTGCTTTAGTCGCTTGCCAATTCGCATATTGACCTAAAGCATTTAATACAGTGACTTTAACATCTATAATCTGATTATTTAATGCCGGTACTCTTACTTGAAACGTATCACCAACTTTAAGGTTTCCCAGCAAATCTTCACGTATATTAAAAGTAAACCAAATATCATTTAAATCAATAATAGAATAAAGCGGAGTACCTGGGCTGTATAATTGCCCTGTTTCAGCGACTCGAGTCGTAATTTGACCGTTAATTGGAGAAACTAAAGTTAATTCATTAACATCAGCTTTTACTTGCGCCAATGCTGCTTCTGATTGTTCAACTTGCACATCGGCTAATTTTTTCTGTTCTACACTGCTACCGTTTTCGGCTAGTGATAAGTTAGCTTTAGCGGCTTCATAAGCTTTAATGGCCGCTTGATATTGATTAAAGGATTCATCATAGCTTTGCTTTGAAACAGTGCCATTTTTAGCTAAGCGATTAATTCTTTCATAGCTAGTTTGAGCTAAATCTAAATCTGATTTAGCTTTATCTAACTGCGCTTTTTGCACATCAATTGTTTCTGGTCTAGTGCTATAAGTATTATCACGACTCGCCATTGCTACTTTTAATTGCGCTTCTGCTGTTGCAAGCTGAGCTAACAATGCAGGATTTGAAAGAGTAAGAAGAACTTCACCCTGCTTAACATCGTCACCAACATCATAATTAAATTGATTTACTCGACCTTGAACTCTGGCAGCAACATCAACACGATTAGATTCAACTTCACCTTGCAAAATAATAGTACTAGGTTGATAAGCAAAATATATAATAACAACCATAGCAATAACAGCAATGATCGCTACAATCAAAGAAAAACGTTTTTTATGCATAAATTGGGCTTATAAAGGTTAAAGCAAAATTGCAATATTAGTATTGAAAATAATATAAAGCCAAACACTTAAATACGCAATAAAATATATACTGTTATATGTGTTAACGATTAAAAAATATTTATCCTTTGTTAGGGATTGTTGATCTTTTGTATTCATGTATTAATCAACAATGCATTGGTAGCCACATAAGTATGAATGCCAGAGATAACATGCAGACATAATTCCTTTCTAATTTATCATATCTTATTAAAATAGAACGATAAGGGATAAATGAATCTTAAGTAATGATTGAGTACTACGAACACGGTAATATCCATGGAAAATAGGATTGTTGATATTTACTAAATTAGTATACTGGTATTAAAGGTGATGATTTCAGACAAAACATGAGAATATTAGCTCCATTCCATACATCTTTTCAATTCACCTAATAATGTGCTTGTATCAATTTTTAAGTTTTTAAAGAAATAGTTATTCATATCATGATTATGCCACAGTGAATTGATGATTTCATGGGGATCAGTGACTACATAGTTATGACCTTGTATGGCTCCACAATGTAGACAAACATTTGCCATATAATGTTCATTGAGTGTTTTACTGTACTTCATTTTAACAGTTGGTACATTTAAGCTAAGCAGGCGATCAATACTGGAAATATCACCGACTCCAATCCCGTGTAATACAGAAAAAATTGTAACTATTCAATTCTTAGTATCCATATTATGTCGTTTCTCAAATTTTTGTAAACAATACGAGTAATCCTTACAACTAATTTTGCAATAAAATATAGGACATTATGAGCCCATATTCACAATTGAACTACGAAAACGCCTTAAAGCAATTAAAAAGAATACAGCACCAATTGCCAATAACCAAGCAAATGAAGTCCAAACAACGCGTAAGCCAGCACCTCGATACAGTATTGCCTGCCCTAATTCAACAAAATGCGTGGTTGGAGCAAACATCATAATGTTTTGCACAATTTCAGGCATGCTTTCACGCGGAGTACTACCCCCAGATAGCATTTGTAGTGGTAATAAAACTAAAATTAGTAACATTGCGAATTGCGCAGTGGATTTTGCTACTGTTGCCATAAATATTCCAAGTGACGTTGTAACAAAAAGATGCAATGCAGCTCCAATCAAAAATAAGCTTACCGAACCTGCAATTGGTACTTTTAGCCAACTATGAACAACTAACAACAATGCCACCCATGTTGATATTAATACCACAAGTCCCATTGACCATACTTTGGAGAGCATAATTTCAAAAGGGGTAACAGGCATAGCAAGGAGATGGTCAATCGTACCATGTTCCCGCTCTTTCACTAAGGCGGCCCCAGTTAAAATAATCGATAATGTTGTCACAATATTAATAATTTCCATGACTGAACCAAACCAAGATCGCGTTAAATTAGGATTAAATGCAGTATGCACTTGTATATTAACGGGCAAATTAGTTGCCTTACTGTAACGATTAACATATTCAGTCACTTCACCAGTAACAATCTGTGTTATATAACCATTTCCAACAAACGCTTGTCCCATTCGTGTTGCATCAATATTAAGTTGAAGTTCTGGACTTTGGCTATTTAGCACATCACGCTGAAAATTAGGCGGAATATTTAAAGCAAACGTATAATTATCCGTATCCATACCATGATCAACATCGTTCATTGAGTATAATTTAACGGGATCATTAAACATCGGCGGATAAAATGCTGCAATAATTTGCCGTGATAACGGTGAGTCATCTTCATCAACAACTGCAATCGAAGCATGGTGCAACGAATCAGATGTTGCTGTTGCGGCAATGTAAATATCAAAGGTAAAGCAATAGGCAATTAACAACAACATGATAGGATCACGCAATAACCCCCATAACTCTTTTATTCCTAAGCGATAAATATTAATTAAACTTTGCATAATATCTATCCTTCTTGTTTTTTAAGAAGAAAAATACTTGCCCCAAGAACAATGGGGATTGTGACCAATAAAGCAAATATTGAATTGTGCAAATCCATAAAACCAAGTGCTTTATTAAACACACCGCGAGCAATAATTAGCATATGTGTAGTTGGATAAACCTCACCAATATAACGACCACCACCTTCTAAAGATGCGACAGGATTGAGTAATCCCGAGAATTGAATTGCTGGTAGCATTGTACCTACACAAGTTAAAAAGATAACAGCAATTTGACTACGAGTAACAGTTGAAGCTAACAAACCAAAACCCGTTGAAATAATGCAGTAAGCAAAGGCAGCAAGGCATAAAGTAAATAGACTTCCTTTTACGGGAACAGCAAAAATGGTGATTGCCATAAATAACAATAATATAAAGCTAAACATGGAAATAATGATATAAGGCACTTGCTTACCTAGCAAAAATTCAGCTTTAGTTACTGGAGTTACATATAAATTGATAATTGAACCCATCTCTTTTTCACGCACAACCGATAAAGCCGCCAGCATAGATGGAATCATCAATAATAAAATTGGTATTACAGCCGGTACCATGGACGGTAAGCTTTTAATATCAGGATTATAACGGTATCTTGTTTCTATATTTGCCAAACTAGTTGAGGATTTTCCTGTTACTTCTTTTACTTTTTCACTTAGCCAAGCAAGATGCATTCCTTGAACGTAACCTTTAATTGTTTCAGCTCGTAGCGGCATTGCCCCATCAATCCAAATAGCAATATCAACAGGATCACCTCGTTGTATATCTCGACCAAAATTGGGAGGGATTTCAATCGCTAAAGCGATTTCATTACTTCTTAACCGCGCGTCCATATCGTTATAATCTGTAATTGGCTCTCTTTCAATAAAATAACGTTTAGAACCCGATAAATTAAGAATATAATTTTGACTAATTACACTTTGATCTCGATCAAGCACAGCAAAATTCAGATCTTCAACATCCATCGTAATACCATATCCCATAACTAACATTAAAATTGCTGAACCTAATAACGCTAATAATGCTCGTAAAGGATCTCTAGATAACTCAAGTGTTTCACGCCATAAGCAACCTATCATACGGTTAAGACTAAACCCTTGAACATGATGATGTGGTAATGTTTTTGTTGCTTGATTGAGTATTTCTTTTGGTGGTTCAACAGAGTGTTCTTCTGCATTACTATCATCAGCTCCTGCATCAACAAGATAGTTAATAAAGGCCTCTTCTAGTGTTTTAGCATTTTTGGAGCTGATAATGTTATCTGGCGTATCGCTTGCTAATACTTTACCTGCATGCATTAATGAGATTCTATCACACCTTGCAGCCTCATTCATAAAATGAGTTGTAATAAACACTGTTACTTTATCTTTTCTAGACAATTCGATAATTAAACGCCAAAAATCATCTCGAGCAATGGGGTCAACGCCGGATGTTGGTTCATCAAGGATAAGAATTTGTGGATTATGCACAACCGCAACTGACAATGAAAGCCGTTGCTTTACCCCTAAAGGTAAGCTATCGGGTAGATTTTCTGCATCTTGTTCTAAACCAAAACGTTTTA
This sequence comes from Gilliamella sp. BG3, assembly GCF_046635605.1. Taxonomy (NCBI): domain Bacteria; kingdom Pseudomonadati; phylum Pseudomonadota; class Gammaproteobacteria; order Orbales; family Orbaceae; genus Gilliamella; species Gilliamella sp. BG3. The sequence goes on along the minus strand of NZ_JBIDFE010000030.1, from coordinate 7,496 downwards.
GTAATTCTTCAACACGAGAGGAAATTTTACTTTCTTCAATACCAAACAGACGCGCATGTAGAACTAGATTTTGTTTGACCGTTAACTCACTATATAAAGAAAATGCTTGAGACATATATCCTAAATGACGCCTAACATTAATATCACTGGCATCAACCGGCTTACCAAATAACCACGCCTCACCTGATGAAATCGGTAATAAACCCGTTAACATTTTCATGGTGGTTGATTTACCACAGCCATTTGATCCTAAAAAGCCAAATATTTCACCTTGTTTAATTGAAAAATTAACATGATCAACTGCAATAAAATTACCGAATTGTTTCGTTAAACCTTTTGCTTCTATAGCTATTTGCAAATCTTTATTAAGATCTAAAGGTGGAATTTCGACAGTTTGATAACCTTGTTTAGCACTTTCTGGCATTAGCTGAATGAATGCATCATCTAAATTATCTTTTCCTGTCTTAGCTAGTAAGGATTTTGGTGTGCCAGTTTCAAGAATCTTACCGCCATACATTGCCACCAACCAATCAAAATTTTGAGCTTCGTCCATGTAGGCTGTTGCAACAATCACACTCATTTGGGGTCTTTGTTCACGAATTTTGTTAATTAACTGCCAAAATTGGGCTCTGGAAAGTGGATCCACCCCAGTTGTAGGTTCATCAAGAATTAACAAATCAGGATCGTGGATTAAAGCCGAACATAAGCTAACTTTTTGCTTCATACCACCGGACAGTCGCCCTGCTGGTCTTGATAAAAATGGATATAACCCAGTACTACGCGTTAATTCATCAATACGGCGGCGACGCTCGGTCGCATCATTACCAAACAGACGAGCAAAAAATTGTAAATTTTCTTCAACAGATAAAGTCGGATAAAGGTTTTTGCCTAACCCTTGCGGCATATAAGCAATACGTGTGCAAACATTTTTACGGTGTGTTTTATCTTTCATATCACCGTCAAGTACATATACTAACCCATCTTGAATAACATGCGAACCAGCAATTAATGATAATAAACTTGATTTTCCAACACCGTCTGGTCCTATCAATCCAACCATACATCTTGGCGGTATAGCTAAAGTGATATTATCAAGAGCAAGGTTCTTTTTATAATGCAGTGATACATCACTAATTTTTACCACTGCATCATCAAACGATTTAGCTTCGGTTGATAAAGCTAAATCTTTATTGTCGGATTCTGACATATGCTATCCCCAATTATTTTGTTGGACATTTTGCAATATCAGCTAAGCCTGACGGCCACGAAGCTTTTGGATCAAGTTTTACCCAAGCTACACCTGGTAAACCTGTTTTAACTTGATTTATAAAACATTTTAATAATTCAGGGCTTAATTGCGCTTTTACTCTAAACATCAATTTCTGACGCTCATCTTTAGTTTCAACAGTTTTAGGCGTAAACTGCGCAACGCTTGATACAAACGATATTTTGGCAGAAATTGCTTTATCTGGTAGTGCATCTAAAATCAATCTCACTTCATCACCAATACCCACTTTACCTGCGACCGTTTCAGGTAAAAAGAATGTAAGATAAACATCATACAAATTAACTAAATTTAATACTTTTCCGCCTGAAGGTAAAACTTCACCTAATTGTGCTATTCGGTATTGAATACGACCGTCAACAGGGGCATTTAAAGTACTATCATCAATATCAGCTTGAATTCTTTTAATATTAGCACTTGCAACATTGATTGCCGATGTGGCGCTATCAACCCCCGCTTCGGCTACTGCAATCGCTGCGTCAGCGGCAGTAACTTGTGATTTGGCTGAATCTAGTGCTGCTTTAGCATTGTTTACTTTAGCAGTATCGTCATCAAATTGTTGAATAGATATTGCACCTTTTTGATATAGTGCGGTAGTTCGTTGTAAATGTTTTGAGGCGATATCTAAGTCACTTTCCTTTTGGCTTACACCTGCTTGCGCTGCAACTTTATCACTCATTTTTAATGCTACTTGCGCTTTAGCACTTGCTTCATTACTAACCGCTTGGCGGTATTGTGCTTGGGCTTCATTAAGTTGTGCTTGTAAGGTATCAGTTTGCATGACGACTAAAGCTTGACCGGCTTTAACAAAATCGCCCTCATCAACATTAATTTTTTCTATTCTACCGGCTAATTTAGCTGAAATATTGATTTCAGTCGCTTCAATACGTCCGTTGCCACTAATAAAATCTGAACCATACCCATCAGTTTTTAATTGCTGCCATAAAATAAAAATAATAGAAATAATAACAACTGCAATAACAATCCATTTCCTGCTTATATTTTTCATATAACACCTTATTTTTTTAAAACGATTCATAATAATTTTTAACGAGATAACAAATCGTTATGGCCTAATCAATTGCATTGTTTAAATAGTATCAAATGTTTATGGCAAATAATATCTGTTCATAAAACAATCGCAATAAAAGCTAAAAAAATAAGCAGGATGGTTTTATATTTTATTTATAGATTTGAAATTAATAACATCATTATATTATGCAATAAAGCTGATATGCTCATTGCAACTTGATAAGTTATTTATAATAAATGACTTATTATTTTATATTTTCAAATAATTTATTAACAATATAAGGATGTAAAATAGCAACGGGTAACATATATAATTTCCCCCAGATATTGTGATTTTTAACTGATGCAATTAAATATACTGTATTTTTACTTATGTCATTACCTTTATCTACAACACGAATACAAACACATACATCTAAATGGCAATCTTTTACAACTAATGTCAGTTTATCGTTGGTTTCCTCTGTTATGGTAAAAAAATCAGCCATATTGCTTTCGTCTGGTTGATGCTTATTTTCCGCAGAACTATCAAATCCATTAATCGCTTTGACACCGATTAATTTCACTAAACAATCCCTTATTTTAAATAGTATTTTTAGCCATCTAGGTTGATAAGATGTCATCATTTTATAAGCTTCATAGGCTGTCAATTTTTTAGAAATATCTTTTTTTTGACAATCTAAATAATCGATTTCTTCTGCAATAAAGCTTACATTATCAGGTAATGTTTGCCGTACTTTCATAATATGATTTTCTCTGTTTTTCATACCATATTCTCCCTCCTTAAATTATATAAGTCAATTATCAAAAAATATAAGAACACATCATGTTATTTGATCCTTGCAAATCGGCAAACCTCTACTTAATCTTGTGATTTCCCGCTTCTAATTCTTTTAAACATTTGATATATAAGCTTTCTATATCGTTAGATTTCTCTCACTATTTATAAAAAATAGAATTTCCCATACTTTATTTCCAGCAAAACTCTTTAACCAGAATACCGTCTTCAACTTCTTTTAAGATCAATATGATTTAGTGCCTGTCATTTTCTCTTTTTACTTTTATCATGGAAAATTTTCTACTTTTTTGCTGTACTATTTTAAGAAATAGCTACAATTGCTATCTTATTTACTTAAAAAATTATGGTTATAAGAAAGCTAGGTCTAATCTCCATCATGATGCGTAGAAATTTTGTTTGAATATATACTTTCAGTAACAATTCATTCGTGTCTTATTATTCGATTGACTTTAACTTCGATACAACTAATCACAATCTTATAATTTTACCAACACGTAACCAAATAATTTATCATCACCTTACAAACTTAAATGTCTTTTAATCCATAATTTTATCTTACAATAACCATTTTTATTCTTAAACTAGTACACTAGATGTTTTTTGTTTTTATCTCATAAACCTAATTGTGATGGAACTAAAATTTTTAATTCCATTTCTTGATAATTAACGTACGCACACAACTCTAGTTTCATTATGCACAAAATAATAGTGCCCAATATTACCTTGCTTTGAAAAAACAGTATAATTTTGTACTCCACCATAAAAAGGGTCAGCAGTCCAGTAATCAAAATTGATATCATCCCGTATAAAATCACTATTCACGTAGTATTCATTATCCGTATACCCCCACTCTGCAAAGAATCCTCCCCCGATCCGACGTTGGAAATTATTAGGTTGACCAGATAATCCTCCTGCCCAAGCAACAATATCATTATTTGCATTTGTCATTTCAACAATATGGGGAAGCCTATAACCATTTCCTAAACTACTACAGTACGCTTTGGCTGCCTCTAAACCTCCGCTATAAGTCGGCTTTGCAACAAACCATTTACTTATCATAAAACGGTATATAACATTTGTCTTTGCTTTATCTGAATAAATATTAAAGTAAGTTGGAACAACTGATGAGGTTTGACCTTTATTTGAATCACTAGGTCCGGTTAATTCTATTCTAGCAATATTGTAACGGCTTCCTTGTTTTATACTTAAATCTATATTTGAATCTGTTGGCCATTTGCTGTAAGTTAACTCTTTTGCAGATGCTCCTGCCACCGTTAAATCAAAGTACATCCCCTTAGCCCCTATAGTTGGGAAATTTGATGCAGGGGAATTTATATCCTGTGGTTTAAAGCCTTTATCATCATCCCACTGTTCAACTGGACCACGATAACTAACAAGTACATTTCCATTATACCTTAACGTTGGTTGAGCAAAGCATGCATAAGGAACTGCAACTTTAGGTGTTAGATAATAACTAACGCTTCCACCTTTAAACTCAGTTGATCTTGGCTTTCCGTATTGGGTAGATAAAATACCACTATCACTCGTTAAAGTGATTTTATAAGGCGAATAACAAGCATTTAATTCTGTATTCTCATTAACTATTTTTCCATCAACATTTTGCACGGTCATTGTAAGATTACCTGTTACAGAGATCGAACTATCGCCATCATCATCTTTCCAAAATTTGTTAGTTAATACTACATCTGTTAAAGTAACTACTGATTTCCCTTCGGGAATGAATTTCTTAATATCTTTCAGTTTTTGATCTACAGCAGGCAACTCAATTGGGTTATTTTCCGATGACGGATTATTACGGATGCTATATTGTCTACCATCAGACAATGTAATACTCAACAAATGTTCTGTTGAATTTGCTTTAGTCCCCTTTCCATCAAACGATAAATAAGGCGCACTACCTTGAATTGTCTTTACTGTTATTGCTGATAGTGCAATTGCATTACTCGATATAGTTAAACATAACAATACCAAAATCATTCCAAAAGCATAATTTTTTATATTTGGTTGCGTTAACCGTGGAGTTAGTTTACAAATCTTTGCTATTTTAGTCAGAAACTTCGGTTTTATCCGAAGTAGTAAAAATGAAGTTTTAATTAAGCACAACTTGTAACTATAAGGACTTGAATACGTGAAAATTAACAGTATGTATAAAAATAACTTTTTAAGTTGTTCAGAGGGTGACCTGTGTACCTGTGTACCTGTGTACCTGTGTACCTGTGTACCTGTGTACCTGTGTACCTGTGTACCTGTGTACCTGTGTACCTGCT
>NZ_JBIDFE010000030.1:0-1994 GCF_046635605.1 Gilliamella sp. BG3 | reverse complement strand
TGTACCTTACTATTAATTATATCATTTCTTCGTCCATATTGCAATTTTTTCATCACTTAACCCTATGATTTTATATAATAAAATTTATTAAAGTTCTTTTATTAACTAATTACGTTTTGTGAAAATATGAGTAAATATTGCGCTTTTAAAAACATAAAATACTAATATTACCTATTCACAAAAAAATTAAAATAACTATAAACTAAACAACATAACTTTTTAAAGTAAATGAAATGATTAGATTTCTTGTAAATATATTGTAAATATAACATTAATTTAATTATTAAGAAAAGTGATTAATTAGAAATATATAAAATTTACTCACATTGTTTACAGTGATTAAAAAAATACTGTAATAAATATACATAAAAAAACAAAATTAACGCCTTATCATAGACAAGAGATATAGCAAAAGAAAAAATAACGGTCACTGATTTAGCTAAACGTTTTATTGCCATTCGTTAAGTCATTTATAACGTACTAAAAAGCACGATTGAAGATGTTTGTGTTTTTAACCAGTAAGGAATGTAAGAATGAACGTTATAAAACCATTCGTTATGGAATTAAACGTCTGGTTAAAGTCGAAAAATCGATTGAAGATAAATTAAGACGGCAAGCTAAACGCTATAACAAAACCTATCCGGGAGAAATGCTACACGTTGATACCAAACGTTTACCTTTACTTAAAAATGAAACGAAACAGCGAACTAGAGAATATTTATTTGTCGGTATTGATGATTTTTCACGTGAGCTTTATGCGGGTATTTACCCTGATAAATCCCAATTTAGCGCGGCACAATTTTTACAAAACGATGTGTTAACCCAATGTCCTTATACTATTGAATGTGTTTATTCCGATAATGGACGTGAATATCAAGGCTCCAGCGAGTACTTATTTGTTAAAACGTGTAACAGCCACCGTATTAATCAAAAATTCACCAAACCCGCCTGCCCACAAACGAATGGGAAAGCCGAAAGAGTGATACGAACTTTGAATTGCGGTGTGGCATAATCAGCATATATTTAGCGATTCAATAGATAGAAAACAAAAACTGAAACGCTTTATTAATTTTTATAATACCGTTAAACCACATAAAGCGATTTCAGGGAAAACGCCTTATGAGTTTTTAGAGGATTATTTTAACCATGAAGTGTAAACAACTCTGCGTTTTCCTACAAATTAGGTAAAACAAAAACTTTGGAAAGATTAAAAAATATGACTAAAGATGACGCATTAAATTTCTTATTAAGATATCAACCAATGCCTTCTGATAAAGATCTAACTCAAGATATCATTGACAAATATGATGACGTAAGAAAATTTTTTATTAAAAACCCAGATAGAAAAGCAATTGAGTTATTTTTAAGATCTTTTGGTGAAGGTGATGGACGGGGTGTATATCAGCTGGTAGAAGATTTTTTTTATCAATGCTATGATATTGATGTAAAAAAAGAGATCAAAAAAGTTCTTGAAGATATAACCATACCTGACAGTATTAGGTATTGGGTTACACAAATAGCCGCAGTTTTTAGTGATGAAATATTAAGAAATGGTCTTCAAATATCTTTGCAATCTAAAAATATTGATATAAGAGATGCGGCCAAGATAGCAATTAATCAATTAGATGAATATAAAAAGAGAAACTAAACTAATTAGAGGCAGTTTTTTGTGTTTATATATTAATCAATAATGCATTGTTAGTCCGGTACCTTTCATTATTTTCAGTAGCGTTTTCCATTTTTTATCTGTTAACATTGTTCTTGACTTAGTGAACTAAGTTATGTTTGTGTTTGGCGAAATTATTATAATGCTCACTATGCCATTTAAAAAACATCATCAAAGGTAAACACTCTCTAATATACCCCACATAAAATGGAAGGATTGGAGTTTGGGGAAAAAATCTGGTGGAGCTAGGCTGTAAATACCCCAAACTTAGTACACAACTCACGTAGAAAATCATGCTGCTTGTTTTAGTGTTTTATACTCAATCGGT
>NZ_JBIDFE010000029.1:0-18011 GCF_046635605.1 Gilliamella sp. BG3 | reverse complement strand
CATAAAGCGTTTTGCCAAATCAGTGACCGTTATTTTTTCTTTATGATATAAGCGCCATATCTCTTGTCTGTGATAAGCCGTTAGTTTTGTTTTTTTATGTATACTCATTACAGTAGTTTCTCAAATTACTGTAAACAACGCTAGTAAATCCTACAACTAAAATTTTATTAAAAAATTTAGATTTAAAAATATTTCACATGTTTTTGTATTAATTTTAAACTTTTTTTTATCTCTATTACATCTTTTAATTTTTCTGCTTCACTAGGTATATTTCGAATCAATAAATTTGCATTTTTCTTTAATAGGTTAAACAAATAGGTGCATTCTATTTTACCGCTATATACTACTTCCTTTTTATCATATCTATTATCTATAAATTTAATATTACAGGTTTCACCAACAAAATGAACCTCAAAATAGAATGGTCCATCCATAAAACTAAAATGGGCTACATTATTTTTTTTAGCTATATTATTTTTTTTAATTTTACAAGCTTCTCTTAACCACCAATTTAATATAATGACAGTAAAATCATCCCATTTCTTGTCTGGAAAAAATATATTTCCGATTTGGAAATATATTTCCGAAAATATTTGAGTTGATACTTCACTTTTTGATACACGAATAGAATCAGGATTAATTATTAAATCAATCATTATAGGACTCCTTTAGGATAAGCAGTTTCAATTTTTTTAGTAACTTTATTTACCCAAATTTCAATTATCATATTATCAGATGTGCCTCGTCCCAATTCGTTCATCTTGAGATTTAAGGACTTTAATATTAGTATATGCTTCTCTGACAGCACGTTCAATTTGTTTTGGAGACATATTCTTAGGAAATAAATCTTTCTTTCCGCTTATTAATATTACTTTTCCTGCATACTATGTCGTTCAAAAATATGATCCATATCTATTTTAACCTTTTTCATACTAGGCAAATTAACTGGTTTCTTTCTTTTTGAAGGTACATAATTCCAACCCCACGGAGCAATACAAGTCAATCCATTAGCGGCATACTGATGCAGGTTAATTCCACCACAGCTAAACCAATCAGGTCCAACTGGGTAAAGCGTCCTATCTGGAGCATAATATCTGAAAGTATTGTAATATAAACTAGTTACTTGTCTAAATTCTATCCTTGATAATATGAATTATATTGTATCGGCTCATATACTATTTTCTGTATCATTATACTTCAAAACTAATAGCGGATTTTCTACAATAAGGTAGCAAAGAAATAAAAACTATGAATATTTAGATATGCGATCTTTTCTACATTTGTTAATTACTCTAATAATGAAAAAGCATGATGAAATTCTTCATTTTTTATCAAATCCTGTATCGTTTTATTTATTATTTTGTCATTTAAACTTTCAACAATAATCATATCTGATGCCCAAAAATATAAGCCATTACAACACTCTTTTGTTTCTTTATACTTATTTAAAATAGAAATTATATTTTCGATAGTGAAAAATGTTGCAGTATACCGCTTTCCATTGTCTAAAAAAACTTCAACATCAACATTATCATTTACCAGATTAAGATCTTGATCATATTTTAAAATTTTAATATTCAAAATACTTAAGCTCCTATACCAAATACTTTTAAAACTTCATTGATAACTGTTTGCTGGTTAGCCTTGTTAGATTTACCTAAACCTAATATTTCAATTATACTATCATTTATTTCTCTAAAATAAACATATGCCCCATATCGATCTCTAGCTTCAGAAATTCGTTGGTTCCAATACCTAGATTTTTATTATTTAAAAAGCTGTTCTATTAAATGATCGATACTTGATTAATGCGATTTTCCTGTAATCTCGACTTCTTTAACAAGATTATTACTTTCTTATTCGCGAATGAATTTTAAACAACTCAAACCCCACGATTCAAGCCACAAACAATTCAACTAGATATGGCTGAGTAAATCTACCTATACCCAGATCATAATACCCTGAAAGTATTGTAATGTAAGCTGGTTTCCACTATCTAAATATCGTCCCTGATATCTGATTTTGTACAATTGATTCGTGTTCGATTTCCTGAATCCGTTTTATCCCAAAGTTGAAAGCTGCATTCCCTTTGCGGTCTATTTGATGTTTTTGATGCACCGAGCTAATAAAAATTTATTTCATCTTTATTTTTAATTCCATCTTTCATCTATATAGGGAGTTATACTTTCTATAATTAAAAACTTTGATTTACAGTAAAGTTGTAATTTGTTATGTTGAACTGTTATTTCAGAATAATCAGTAAAAGAATTGATGGTTGGTGAACAGAAAAAACCAATTTTTGAACCAGACATATTTAACTGAACTATCTCATTAAAAGTAATAATTAAATTTAATGCATTAAATTCAACTTTATCCCATTTTTTAGGGTAAATTTTGGGGATTTCCTTGCAATTTAAATGACATTTAAACTCTGAATAGCTGTCAAATGAAACACTATTCAATTCAATAGATTGAAAATTAAATTCGTTATTAAACATAAATTGAATTTTTTCTCTGCCTAATGCATTTTCAAACCACATATCAATTCCTTTAGAGAAATTATGATGACCAGGAGTTCCAGAAACATAACCAGTATCCTGATTATTTGAAGGTCTAACATTATATTTGATTCAGTACCATGACTCTGTTCTGTTTTAGAGTACCCAAAACTATACTCTTGAATGAAGGTGGATTTTCTTTTTTTATCAATACATTCACTTTATTGCTGACCATTTCCAGCAATCATAATATTGCTATCTCGTAAAGATGACCGTGTAATGGTGATTGATTGGCATACCAACACCACGCTTACCTATCTAAATGCATCTCTTCGACTTTTACCATCATACGATGTTTTCTTATTTTTTAACCAAATAGATCAAACCAAATCAACCCATTAGGCACATAATGATACAGATTAACCTACCCCAACAGCTGAATCGAGATTATCAGGATAAAGCGTCCGCAGTTGAATATGTATTTATTTTATTTTTTCATTAAGAATATTAATAAACAAATTATATATATTCTGGCAAAAATTTGAATTTTCAATTGCTTCAGGTAACACGAGTAAATAATAACATACATTATCAAAATGCAAATTTATATCATAAGGTTCAAAATCAGAATCATTATCAAATTCAAATAGTGTAGCGATTCCATTCAACGTTGTATTTTTTGCCTCAACTCCAAAACAACCTTCACCATTAATATCCAAATTATAGCCATTCTCAAGGTGATAATCTTGCATTTCATCATTTTTATAGAAAAATAGAAATTCTTCATCTCGAAAACTATCTTGTTTATATTTATAATTAATAGACGCTATTTTTTTGATCAATGAAGAAAATACATCATCTATCAACTTATTAGTGTAAAAGCCATACATAACACCTGTCCATTCAGTCATATATTTATCTCCTAAACTGTTTGCATCCGGAAATGCAGTATTTAATATCATCTCGAAGCTTATTTGTAAATACCCCAAACGCAGTACACAACTCGCGTAGAAAATTAAACTGCTTGTTTTAGTGTTTTATACTCAATCGGTGTCATGTTATTTAATACCTCATGCGGTCTTTCGGTATTATAAATCGTTAACCATGCTTCAGTTATTCTCCTTGCTTGTGCTAAGTTGTTAAAAAGATATAAATCGAGTACTTCAGTACGATAGGTACGATTAAATCGTTCAATATAGCCATTTTGATAAGGGCACCGGGCTAGATATAATCAATGGTTATATCATGTGATTTAGCCCAGTTTATCTAAAATAGCCACGATTTGATGTTCAGTCATTTTTTTCATAATTAAATCCCCCATTTCTTTTATCATAGAGAATTTTCTACTTTTTTGCTGTACTATTTTAGGGAATAGTTACACTGAGCCTAATCGTTTCTCAAGAGCTAGATTTAAGTATAAGGGTGATGGATATCAAATATATGGACATGGCACGGATTTTTCCTCGGAAGCCAAATGGCTAACATCTAACTTAGCAAATGGTCTAATGGCTTGTATTACCAATACCTTAAATAAGCAGAATCATAGAACTGATGTAATATGGGAACCTTTTCGTAGTGACAATAATGGGGCTCAGATTTTATTAGATGGCTCAGGATATTAATTTATGAACGAGAATATACTATACAATTTTTTGAAAAATAAAACAACCTATTTAGATTATGACGATGAACTAAAGCTAATGGATATTATGACTAAACTACCTATGAGTTGGCTCATTAAAAATAAAAAGGAATTTATTGATGCTTTAGAGGAATTAGAGATCTCACATACAGAAACTGGATTTTTATATCAAGAGGAATGTGACGATATTATATTTGATAATTTTTGTGAATGGCTAAAAGAAGTAAATAATAAAACTGGCATAGCGACATTAATCTATATTAAAGATTTGAGTTCGGAAGGACTAGATGAATTTAGAAAAAATCTTAGAAAAGATGAAAATACAAATAAGTAAGATCTAAACAATATTAGATCTAAATCTTTATACGTCTTGAATTGGTATTCAGGGGTGTTATTATCATAATTTATTAAGAAAAATGTTTAGTCAATAAATATTTAACAAAATAAAAGGCTATTCATTAATACTAGAAAGTACCGGAAGAACTAACCGATGCAAACGGCGAAATACTGTGGGAATGCAGCTTTCAGCTATGGGGAAAAACTGATTCATGAAATCGAACACGAATCAGTAGAGCAAAACCTCAGATATCAGGGACAATATTTAGACAGGAAAACCAGTTTACATTACAATACTTTCAAGTATTATGCTCCGGATATAGGCTGATTTACCCAGCTAGATCCGATTGGGTTGCTGTAAGGGGGTTAATCTGTATCAGTATGCGTTTAATGGGGTGGTTTGAATTGATCTGTGGTGGGGGAGTTTACCAGAAGATATGTATAAAACGATTTTCAACTTAAGGCTTCTATTGAAAGTAAATATCCAGGAATTTTGGAGATAGTTTTATCCGGTAAAATGGTGTTTTCCTAGGAAAAGCACTGACTGGGATTGATTGGTCAACTAAATGGTACCATCATGAAAGAGTCGGTGGTTTATTGCAGTTAGTTGGCAAGAAAGATCATAACTCTAGATATCTTGATTATCACCTTAAAGGCTTATGAAGGAAAGAACTCATGGGGCGGTGGTTCGTATTGTAGTGAAATTTGAGGATACCAATGAATAGCTTTAAATCTATATATGAATTAATAAAGAACCTTAATCTTCTAGACCAAGGGGAATGGATTTATGCAAATTTAAATTCGTGGAATAGTAATCCAGAATATACAGAGTTTTATTATATTCCATGGGATTACATTCAAAATTTAGATGATGATGAGATATATCTTGATGAAGAAGATATGGAAATGCCTCTTGCTGTTAAAGGATTAAATTTAAGAGGATGGATGCTGGTTGGTTCTTTAGACTATGTAACCCAAAATAAATCAGACTTTGAGCATGATAATAAATGGCTGATTGATGAAATAAATTATTATCGAAATAATGATACATTTAGAACATAAATATAAATTTGGCAAAATTAATCTAATTCTTTTGCTCATCCATTAATTAATTCACTAATTATTTAATAATAACAAAGATTAGCGGCTAATTAAAAAAAACGATACCTAGAGCATACTGTTACACTATTATTATAACCCACAGGGCACATCGCTACTTATCCCGCCAATGATATGAAATTTGGTGAATATCAAAAGCTACTTAATCGAATTGAATGGAATTAACTTATAAATGGCGAAACTTATTATTGATGAAAAAGAAGCATTTACAGATTTAAAAAGAATAATGCGATCATGGAATCTGAATGATAACTCAGAGAAATTAATGGATGAATTTTTCGAAAAACTAATCCAATTTAAATGGAATAGAAAAAAGATATATAATTTTACATTTGTGTATATAAAAGATAACTTATCTGATTTGGATTACAATGATATACCCGCGGTTGCTTTTGATTATTTAAGTGATATAGAGACATCAATTATTGGTTATTGTAGCTATGGTTCAATTTTGAAAATTCCTGATGAACCACAAAATCCAGATGAACTAATAGCTTATGTTAGAGGTGAAAAATGGAAAGATTGTGTTGAGTAAAATATTTAACAAATAGGAGAACTAAACTAAATGAATTTAGAAAATGCAAAAAATACATTAAAAGAATTTATTATGGCGATGAATCACTGGGAAGTCCATTATTATCCATTAGTAAAAAATGATTTATCGAATGATGTTCGTTTAAAAATGATTAATAATTTAAATTTTGTACAAAAAAAGAACGAAAATATGGTAGGCAAATTTCATTAGGGTGTGGAAATCCGCCTGAATATTCGCCAGATGAAAAGATATTAAAAACTAAGGAATTAAAAGGCAATAAAGCAGCTATTTATACTCAAGAACAAAATGGGGTAGAAGATCAATTTTGTAAATATCCCAAACTTAGTACACAACTCACGTAGAAAATCATGCTGCTTGTTTTAGTGTTTTATACTCAATCGGTGTCATGTTATTTAATGCCTCATGCGGTCTTTCGGTGTTATAAATCGTTAACCATTCTTCGGTTATTCTCCTTGCTTGTGCTAAGTTGTTAAAAAGATATAAATCGAGTACTTCAGTACGATAGGTACGATTAAATCGTTCAATATAGCCATTTTGATAAGGACTACTAGGCTGGATATAATCAATGGTTATATCATGTGATTTAGCCCAGTTTATAAAGGTTTTTCCTGTAAATTCTGGTCCATTATCGACCCGTATTTTTAATGGATACCCTCGATATTCAGCCAGTTTATCTAAGTAACGGGTAATCCTTCCTGTTGGTAAGCTTACTGCAATATCAATCCCTAACGCCTCACGATTAAAGTCATCGATAACATTGAATGTCCTAAAGCGACGCTGATTACGACTACTGTCACTCATAAAATCCATTGACCAACATTCACCTTGTTTATTGGGTGCTGATAGCCTTTCTGGGCTTCGTGGAGGAATGCGCTGTTTACGCTTTATCCTGAGATTAAGCTTTAATTGGCAATACACCCGTTTATGATTCCATTTATAGCCGAGCTTTTTGATACGATTAAAGCATTTAGGAAAGCCCCAGCGTAAATGCCTGTCCGTGATAGCATTCAACACCGAAATAATCACTGAATCATCCTGTAACTTAGGTTGATAATAGTAAGCACAACGGCTTAAGCCAACAATGGCACAACTCATAGCAATAGTAACTGAATGATTTTGTTTTAGTTGCTGTGCCCACGTTTTACGTGCCTTTGTGGGCACTAAAGCTTTTTTATTATTTCTTCCTACAGCTGGGATTTTAAGCTCAGTTAGGCAAACATCTGCTTAAGCTTGCGGTTTTCAGCCTCCAGCTCCTTTAAGCGTTTGATATCCGAAGTTTCCATTCCGCCGTATTTTTCTCGCCATTTATAGAAAGTTGAATTACCCATGCCATATTTACGGCACAGTTCTTTAACCGGAATACCCGCTTCAGCTTCTTTTAAAATAGCCACGATTTGATGTTCAGTCATTTTTTTCATAATTAAATCCCCTTTTCTTTTATCATAGAGAATTTTCTACTTTTTTGCTGTACTATTTTAGGGGATAGTTACAAAGTTAAATAATGCTTGTTGAATTTAGGTGGTGAAAAGATGAGCTATATAATTTCAATAGAAGAAAATACATATAATATGCTTGATTATCTCCATGATATATCCATGGATTTCTCACTATTTAATGAGGGGATTAGCCTTAAAGGTCTTGATTGTACTTTAAAATATAAAGCTAAGAATAAATCCTGTTTTAATAAATTAAAAAAGTGTCACATGCTATCTACTACTGGACCTGAGTTAGTTAGCCTGAAGCTCAGGGCTATTCTTGAAAGTGTAGTGCCAACAGAAGTTGAATTTTTTAATGCCGAAATAATATATGGAAATGAAATTTTTGATGGTTTTAGTGTGATAAACCCCATAATAAAGATAGATTGTTGTGATATGAACAAAAGCGAATATCAGTTGACTAATTTCGATCCAAATAATCCTGCTTACATGTTTTTATATACAGTAATATTAGACGATATACCTGATGGTTATAATATTGTTAGATGCAAAGAACAACCAAATTTAATTGTGATCAATAATAAAGTAAAATCGGCTATTTTAAGTGCTGGCTTACAGGGAATTAAATTCTGTAAGGAAATTGATTTGACATATAAAGATCGGACTATATGTGAATCGAGTTGAATATATTTTCAATTAGATTAGTTATAAAAAATTCTAAAATTGTAACTATCCCTTAAAATAGTGGAATGGCAACACATATTCAAACAACAAAATTAAGGAGTGGTTGTTAGTTAAACTCTATCGGTGGCAAATAACATAACGATGAATGCAACCATTTGTGATTGTACCAATAAGCATAGGCTGCAAAAGATTGTCGCAATTCTAAGGAAAAAATAATAATAAAAGGAGAAATGTTTAAAGTTTCAAAAAGTGAACTAATAAATTTTATTCAAAAATCAATAGATATGGGTGATATGCGAGAATTTCTGATTTCACCGATTTCGACCAATAGTAAAAAGGAAGTTCTATATTTAACAGAAGATTCATATTATTTATATGAACCTTAGTTTTATTTAATTATACATATAGAAAGTAAATACATCACGACAACCTAGACAGGATGGTAAGCAAAAAACACAGCAAACACGGCCAAACCGATTACCGCCACGACGAGCACGGCCGAACCCAAACCAAACAGAGCATCGGCGCCACCCAGCACTACCACTACGACGCCGAACACCGCCTGAGCGAAGTACGCATCGAACAGCTCAACAAAACCGAACGATACCGCTACCTCTATGACGCCCTTGGCAGACGCATCGAAAAACAGAAGTTAGACCGCGAAGGCAAACCCTACAACCGTACCCGCTTCCTGTGGGACGGCTTAAGAATGATTCAGGAAACCGGCCCGAATCACCCCACCAGCCTGTATATCTATATCGACCAGAACAGCTACGAACCACTGGCGCGGATAGATAAACGAGGTAATGACCCAGAAAGAGTCATGTACTTCCACACCGACCTCAACGGCTGTCCGGAAGAGCTTACCGATGCAAACGGGTGTATTGCCAATTAAAGCTTAATCTCAGGATAAAGCGTAAACAGCGCATTCCTCCACGAAGCCCAGAAAGGCTATCAGCACCCAATAAACAAGGTGAATGTTGGTCAATGGATTTTATGAGTGACAGTAGTCGTAATCAACGTCGCTTTAGGACATTCAATGTCATCGATGACTTTAATCGTGAGGCGTTAGGGATTGATATTGCAGTAAGCTTACCAGCAGGAAGGATTACCCGTTACTTAGATAAACTGGCTGAATATCATGGGTATCCATTAAAAATACGGGTCGATAATGGGCCAGAATTTACAGGAAAAACCTTTATAAACTGGGCTAAATCACATGATATAACCATTGATTATATCCAGCCTGGTAGCCCTTATCAAAATGGCTATATTGAACGATTTAATCGTACCTATCGTACTGAAGTACTCGATTTATATCTTTTTAACAACTTAGCACAAGCAAGGAGAATAACCGAAGAATGGTTAACGATTTATAATACCGAAAGACCGCATGAGGCATTAAATAACATGACACCGATTGAGTATAAAACACTAAAACAAGCAGCATGATTTTCTACGTGAGTTGTGTACTAAGTTTGGGGTATTTACATAAGCTGTCTTCTCTGTCTAAATATTGTTCCTGATATCTAAGGTTTTGTTCTAATGATTCGTGTTTGATTTCATGAATGCCCTTACCCCAAATCTGATAGTTGCATTACCACAGTATTTCGCCATTCACATCTGGTAGTTCTTTCTGGCTGCCGTTCAGGTTAGTATAGGAATACAAGCTGGTAGGATAATTCAGCCTGTTTCCTAAGCTATCCTTAAACAGTCCCACAGGAGCAGGTATGGTTGTAGTGTTTGCCTTCGTGGGTTAGGTAAAGCTTACTTTTACAGCTGTGCTAGTAACCTTTATTGTTTCGCTATTTTAAAACTATCGTATTGTATATACCCATAATGATTCTTTTTTTGTTTTAAAAAAATTAGAGGAAGAAAAGTCGATATCATTCTTTTTTGAATATGAAAGTAATAGATCATAGGTAACCCTATCTCTAATTCGCTTTTTATTATATTGTTCTTTGTCTTCAAACCACAAAAGATCACCTTTTTCATAAAAAAGCCATTTATCTTCTTTCATTGCCCTAACTAAGCGGACAGTTTCTCCAGAATCAGTAAAACTCATCTCTATTAAAGGGTAAGCTCCACTTAGTATCCTAAATGATAGATAGCTTGAATGGTTTGCTTCCGTTATACAATAAAGTAAGGAATCCCAACCATCAGATAAATTAGATACAAAGATTAATTTATTATCATTCACACATGAATAATAAAAAGCTCCTACTGGTGGGAAATAGCCACCTTTTTGAATATTCAAATGTATTTCTTCAATTAGTTTTCTACTTTTTTGAGGCTCATACAACCAGTTTAATCCATTCTGAATAATACTTTCAATCTCTGTGAGATTACTATTAACTATGGAAAACGCTAACATCTTATTCATATCTTGAAAAGCCATTTAAAATATTTCCTGAATCGTCAATTAACTAAAATGTATTTCTGGCATTAGGATCAAGTCTTGGAATTATATTTTGATGTCCAAGGCTACCCTTTAATATTGTATCCACTTCAATATTATGGTGTTTACAATCTAAATCAAATTGAATATCTGGTCTATTTTTACCAACTACATTACCTTTTAATATCTACTTTCGGATGGTTCTAGCACCGTGATTTTTAGCATCCTTAATAATATTGTCAATAAAATTATTATGAGCTAATCCATCGTATTTTTTCCATTACCATGATTTGGACAAGCAGCCCCCCCACAGTTCCACCCAACAAACTATTAGGTGCATACTGATACGGATTCAAGCCACCCAACAGCCCAATCAGATCCGGCTGAGTAAATCTACCTATATCCAGATCATAATACCTAAAGGTATTGTAATGTAAGCCAGTTTCTCTGTCTAAATATTGTCCCTGATATCTGAGGTTTTGCTCTACTGATTCGTGTTCGATTTCATGAATCAGTTTTCCCCATAGCTGAAAGCTGCATTCCCACAGTATTTCGCCGTTTGCATCGGTTAGTTCTTCCGGTACTTTCTAGTATTAATGAATAGCCTTTTATTTTGTTAAATATTTATTGACTAAACATTTTTCTTAATAAATTATGATAATAACACCCCTAAATACCAATTCAAGACGTATAAAGATTTAGATCTAATATTGTTTAGATCTTACTTATCTGTATTTTCATCTTTTCTAATACTTTCTCTAAATTTATTAAGTCCAACACTTGAAAAATCATCAATATACATTAATGTAGGTATGCCGGTTTTATTATTTACTTCTCTTAGCCATTCACAAAAATTATCAAATATAATATCGTCACATTCCTCTTGTAATAAAAATCCACCATCCGTATGTGAGTCATGTAATTGGTCTAAAGCACAAATAAATTCATCTTTATTTTTAATGAACCAACTCATAGGTAGTTTAGTCATAATACCTATTAGTTTTAGTTCATCATCATAATCTAAAAAGGATGGTTTATTTTTCAAAAAATTGTATAGTATATTCTCGTTCATAAATTAATATCCTGAGCCATCTAATAAAATCTGAGCCCCATTATTGTCACTACGAAAAGGTTCCCATATTACATCAGTTCTATGATTCTGCTTATTTAAGGTATTGGTAATACAAGCCATTAGACCATTTGCTAAGTTAGATGTTAGCCATTTGGCTTCCGCGGAAAAATCCGTGCCATGTCCATATATTTGATATCCATCACCCTTATACTTAAATCTAGCTCTTGAGAAACGATTAGGCTCAGCCCTTCAATTGTTTGCTATTTCTCTTTATTTGGCACATATATCGATATTTTATTAGATTTCCCCTCCTTTATAAACATAAATAGGTTGCATTGTTCCTCTTTCGCCATTTTCTCCAAGACAAAAGGTAAAGTCTTTATTAACAAAATAGATAGCAGGAAATAAACCATCATTTCTATTTTCAAGATATGATAAAAAGTTTTTCAAAGAAGATAAAAATAAGTACATATTTTTTCCTTTTCCATCGACTAATACATAACCCTGTATATTTTTATCTATATCAAGATTAGTAATATCAATCGCCCCTTTTGGCGCTATATAGTGATTCCATAAAGGACCATGAGTCTTTATATCTTTTTTAACAAAAGGTTTTCTGAAAGTATGAATAATAACTTTTCTAATTTCTATTGCTTTATCGTTCTCAATGTTTGTACCAAAAAAATTGGTATATGTCGAAAATAATAGGTCCATAAATTAATTCCATATATCATAAAATACATGTCCGTCTGCCCCTTATTTAGTCTGCCAGTCATACCATTTTATATGTTGAAGATCATTATCGAATGGAACTGTAGATTCTGGAATTCTATGATATTCATAGCCTCAGTTTACAGTTTTAGGGTGTAGTTTATTATGTGAAAAACCTTCACCAAAAATATCTTCAATTAGCTCTCAAGTATTGCGCTCATTTGGAACACGTATATTGTGAATGTTATTGCCATCATTATCAGTTACATATACTCTAGTCATTCTTAATTTTCTACTGCTTTTTGCTATGCTTTTATTCCTGGCTTTGCATTGCAGACGGATTTTGCGACCGTTTTTAAACTGGTATTTAGCACCAGAGAGGGTATAATACTTTTCGATGCTGTCAGATAGTTATGTTAAAATAATTATGCCATTTGAACAAAAAAAAGACCCGCATTATTAAAATCATCAATTTTCTTTTTTAAAAATAAATACCCAATAGCATCAGATAAAAATAATGCTCCACCATCATGAACTGGAATATCTGATGAATATAATTGACCAATAAAATCATATTGTTGCATTAATTTTTCACAAGCAACAATTCCCTTGGGTATTTTATTTGACAAAAAAGAAAATGTTGGATAATCACTATTCTTTAATTGTGTTTTTTTTAATTCAAGATATTGAGGAGCAAGGCTATTACTATTTTCGCATAGCTTTGATATGCCTGTTAACGTTACTCTTGTAAATCCTGATTTTAAGTGATCGAGTTCTGCATCATCACCAAAATAAACAATATCGTCTAAGAAATATCTATTTTCATTATAAGTTGAAAATACGGAAATATATTTATCTTTAGGAAGATTAATTCCACTAATAGAATCAGATAATTTATCATTATCAATTGTGAATAATAATGTTAAATTTTCACCTAATGGATTTTGGGGCCACTTGCCATCAATAAATGCACCTCCTCCAAATTTGATACCACTATTTTCATTTGATGAAGGTATAAGTTCATATACTTGTTGCATGATATCTCCATTAACAACATTTGCTAATTTTTTATAAAATCTATCTGTTTTTTTTCAGGAATACCAGCTCTTTTCAGAAAATAAATTTGTAAATACCTCTAGACTTAGTACACAACTTACGTAGAAAATTAAGCTGCTTGTTTTGGTGTTTTATACCCAATCGATGTTATGTTATTTAATGCCTCATGCGGTCTTTCAGTGTTATAATGTAATCCAGACCTTATCTAAATACTATCTCTGATATCTAATAAAATCTTGCTATATTGATTCATACTCAATTTCCTGAATACCCCTGCCCCATAACTGAAAACTGCATTTCCTCAGTATTTCGCCGTTCGCATCGGGCAGTTCTTCTGGACAGTCGTTCTATGCGGACTTTGCTCAGGTGGTGTTCAGCGTCATAGTGGTAGTACTATTAGCCAACCTAATTTAATTTCAGTTTTTCTTTTTAACTTAAAAATATTTTTTCAATATATTCGCTTACTTTTGAATTAATATTACTTATATACTTCATGTCTTCATAAGAGCCAAATTTTAAAGCACCTTCTAAGTTATCATGCAGGACTAAAAGATTATATGCTAATTCCTTTGAAATAAAATCTTTTTCTTTATAATTAGTTACCATTTCATCTAGTGAAGAATAGAGATCATTCATTGTTTTTTCATCTAACTTATTTAATAATCTAATTTTTCCAACTACGTCGATAATCTTTTCATTAACATCAGAATTTATAATGTTCATAAAATACCTAATTAGTTACATGTCCTGCAACCATATATTATTCGAGTTTAGTTAAAAAAGTCCAAAAGTTATGTTTTCATCTTGTCTAATAACTCTATAGACTTTGCCGTTTTTTATACAACCAAACTTTCTTTGCTAATCGATTAATTCACGTTAGAGAATTAGGCGCATACAGAAACAGATTAAATCTACCCAATAACCCAATCAGGTCTAGCTGAGTAAATTTACCTATATCTGGGTTTCAAATAATAAAATTAAACAGACTTTTTTAGTGATAATCCAAAATCGATAAATCCCTCAGAACTTATAACAAGACACCATTTATTTAAAGAATCAAAAAAATAATGATGTTGAGGGATGCTTTCTACAGCAAAAGCTAGAAAACTATCAAATTGATTAAATTTTAAATGTACTGCAAAATTTAAAGATGAATCATTTATATAGTAAATATCTCCGCTTTCTCTAATTTTAGCGGATATATCATTATCTATAATAAATTTTTTTATTGTAAATAACCAATTAGAATAGCTTCCAAAAAGTTGATTACTTTTGTGTTTAAGAGTTTTTGACCAATCAATTTTGGTTCCTTTCCACTCAAACGAATTAGATAATTGGTATGCAATATTTTCCCAGTTATCGATCAACTCTGCTGGTTCTGATAATTGAGAAAGTTTAATTTTTATTTCATCATCAAAAGTCATGAAACTCTCCATGGCTTAGAAGGAAGTTTAAATCTAAGCTACTACACTGTCGCTGACTGCTATTTAGTTTTACTATAAACTACTGTGATGCATTTCCCTACGTCTATTTATTTTTATAATAATTATAATAAATATGCTGTTCCACTGTTAGTTTATGTGCCAATTGACTCGTTTTATCTCATTTGTAATCCGCCCTTTGCACCAACTTGTATAGCTATAAAACAAAATACTACTAATAGATAATAATTATTTATATTTACTAAATTTTTCTACCCAGCCTTTTTTTGTGAATAGTTCACCTGATAAACCATCACTGATATCAACAATATTTTTTTCATTTTTACCTTCTTGAGATATTAATAATCTTATACTTTCTTCATTTTGTTCTAGCATATCTAATGTATTGTAAATAACACTATCAATAGCAGTCAGTACTACTTTTTTTAAAATTTCAATCTGATGTTTATCAAATATTTTTAATTCATTATTTAATTTAACCATATTTGCAGATTTAATTTTACCTTGAACCATTCCTTCAAATTCAAAAATTGACTGATCTCTAACACGACTAATGAGCTTTTGACCAAAAATATCAAGTAATTCTTTATCTAGCATATTAAGACTCTCCGGTTTAATTCCCATGGATTTCCCCATAACTGAAAGCTGCATTCCCACAATATTTCACGGTTTGCATCAGGTTGCGCCGATGGTCTGTTTGATATCGGATGATGATACTTATCTGGTGCTGGTGGCCATCGCCATAAAAATGAGGCTAAGGCCAAATATATCCCTGTTATTTAAATAATTTATATTATTGCAGAAATTTAATAAATTAGAGATCTAAAAAATTGTCATATTCAGAATAATAATTTAATGCTTTTATAAATTCATTTGTAGTAGCTGAAGGTTTCTGATCTATAACTGAATCGACTACATCAGCAAATTGTTGACCTGAGTAAAGATAGTTTAGTTTCTTTTTTAACACAAGAGGCGGATAAATTTCTTTTCCATTATCATCTACATCTGGATAGTCATCAATGTAATAACTTTTATTACTTAGCAAATCTTCATCAGATTCACTATAGAGACAAAAATCATCACCTCTTTCAATATTGCCTTTCACATAAGAGATAATATCCTTTATTGGATAAAGATTACCTTTAACAAGCATAATATTCATACTCCGTAATAGAAATTATTTAACAAAGTTTCTTACTGATAAAATCATTTAAAATTCATTTTGATTATTCTTCTACATATCACGGCCACTTTTATAAATAACATCCGTTGTTGAAATTTTTAATGTTTCATTAAAGACCTAACTAAAGAAATTTGCTTATATCAAAATAAGAGTTCCCATGAAATCATTGTGTAAGTCAGCTTCTATTTTTAAATATCAACTTTAAAATTGATACTTGTGGTGCCTTTTGATTATCAAATGATTTAATTAAAGAAGAATAGTTTGAAGTTATTTCTTTGGTTAAAACGGCAAAGTTCCTTTTATACTCCCAAAATGCTCAACATTGACATCCAATGATTTAAAATAATTAAAAGCATCGATTATATTTGAGAATTCTTTAATTTCTTCTGTACCATAATCCTCAATAATTTCCATCTTTTTCTATGATATAGAAAAAATACGTATTATATAATCCATTTTTCTTTTTCAGTGCGTATTGGAATAAATAGCATTCACCATCTATTTCCTTTACTTCATCAAATCCTCTAACCTTGCCTTTTTCTATGACAGAAATTAAATGTTCAATTGAAAAGTTATTCATCTATATCGATACTCACCATTGTTCCATTTGAACGTTTAATGCTTATATGGAGCAAAGAGCTATGCCCTGTTCCTTTAGTGTCGTCATAACCATATTACACGACAGATATTAGAATCAATAGAATAATTTTTTTGTAACAAATTTTACCACTTTTTTTTGATTTTACACTAATTTGTAGTTCCTTGAGGGCCTCCTTGTAAAAATTTAATGTTTTTAGGTTTTACAAAAAATTAAATACCTTTAAATATTATTAAAAGGGTAAATTAATTTTTTTATTAAGTTTTTCTTCAATAAGCATAGATAATTTCTCAAATAATGTTTCCCAAACCTGTACATACTCTATTTTACTGATAGAAAGTTTCATATCAGGAATTTTTCCATTATATATACCTACATCTGGTCCCTTCTTATATTCAAGTTCTACACCTTTATCATTAATGTCATAATAGAAGTAAAAATCTGAACCTTGCTCACAAAACCAAATATCATCTTTGCCTGTCCAATTATTTTTTACTCGTTTGATTGACTTAACTATTTCTTCATAACATACTGTTATATCAGGATAAAGATAAAGATCAATATTTACTTTGTAAGTGCCTTTCAGTTTAATAAAAAACTCACAATCAACATATCTTCTCAATTCTTCCAATGCATATTGAAAATGAGTTAGTTCATCATCTATATCATTATCAATATCGCCTATAGGATTTTTATATTTAATATTGAATATGGTTTCCATTTTAGTTTCCATGAATATATGACATAATTTTTACTTTGAGGTATTAATAAAAACACCTAGTCACAGTATACATATATATTTAAACCATCATTGAATGATTTTTCCAGAAAATCAATGAAATGAATAATTGTTTCAAGATGTAATTTTTTTGTTTTAATAAGGCTTTTTAATTCCTTTATCAAAGGCTGAATTTCACCATATAAAATGGTAGTATCAGCATAATAATCATCAATTTTTTTTATTATTGGATACTGACTTAATGGTTTCGCATTATTGAGTAATTTATCATAATCAAATTTCCTAAATGAAAATACTGGTGTGCTTTCATCTATTTTCTTTTCATTTTTTGATGCCATAAAATCCAAAGCCATAAATACCTCATATTTAACTTGATGAGAAGCCTCTATTCCTTTTCCGTTTATCATTACCACTATTCAATCCCACTGATGGTTTCAAGCCAATCCATCACACACTGACACAGGTTAAACCTGACTAAAAACCTAAAACGGATCAAGCTGAACAAAGTGGACAATATCTGGAGCATAATACCTGAAAGTAT
>NZ_JBIDFE010000028.1:0-19762 GCF_046635605.1 Gilliamella sp. BG3 | reverse complement strand
TTATAAAAACTTTTATAAAGTAAATTTATTATTAAAAACTAACTATAAATAAATTAAATGAAAATTATTTTAAATCATGGTCTTTATACCCTGATAAATTGCTCTATAATAATTATCATTATTGCTAATAGTACACAGGATATTTTAATGAGAACAATTTATTGCGGACAACTCAATGCAAGTTATATTAATCAAGAAGTAACATTATGTGGTTGGGTCAATAAACGCCGAGACTTAGGCGGTATGATTTTTATCGATATGCGTGATCGTGAAGGTATTGTACAAGTTTTTTTTGATCCTGATTATCAACAAGCATATCAACTTGCTGGTGAACTTCGTAATGAATTTTGTATCCAAATTAAAGGCAAAGTAAGAGCTCGTCCGGAAGGTCAAATCAATAAAGATATGGCAACCGGAGAGGTTGAAATTTTGGCAACTGAATTGAAAATATTTAACCGTAGCGATGTATTGCCTCTTGATTTCAATCAAAACAACAGTGAAGAGCAACGTCTAAAATATCGTTATATTGACTTGCGTCGCCCTGAAATGGCAACGATCTTTAAAACGCGAGCTAAAATTACCGCATTTGTTCGTTCGTTTATGAACGAACATGGTTTTTTAGATATCGAAACGCCAATGTTAACCAAAGCAACTCCAGAGGGCGCAAGAGATTACTTGGTTCCAAGTCGAATCCATAAAGGTGAGTTTTATGCGCTGCCACAATCGCCACAATTATTTAAACAATTGCTAATGATGTCAGGATTCGACCGTTATTATCAAATTGTAAAATGTTTTCGTGATGAAGATTTAAGAGCCGATCGTCAACCTGAGTTTACGCAAATCGATGTTGAAACTTCATTTATGACAGCAGAGCAAGTGCGTGATGTTATGGAGAAGATGATTCGTGAGCTTTGGTTACATGTTAAAAATGTGGATTTAGGTAAGTTTCCTATTATGACTTTTGCTGAAGCGATGCGTCGCTTTGGAAGTGATAAGCCTGATCTGCGTAATCCGCTTGAAATTATTGATGTGGCTGATTTGGTTAAAGATGTTGATTTTAAAGTGTTTTCAACACCAGCTAACGATCCGAAAGGACGCGTTGCATTGCTTTGTATTCCAAACGGTGCACAATTAACACGTAAACAACTTGATGAATATACGCAATTCATTTCAGTTTACGGCGCAAAAGGTATGGCTTGGATTAAAGTTAATGAACGTTGCAAAGGGTTAGAAGGTGTACAAAGCCCAGTTGCTAAATTCTTTAATGAATTGCAAATGGAAGCACTGCTTAATCGTGCCAATGCTAAAGATGGTGATATTTTATTATTTGGTGCCGATAGCTATAAAGTAGTGAGTGATGCGTTAGGGGCATTACGTTTAAAAGTTGGTAAAGATTTAGGTTTAACCGATGAAAGTAAATGGGCGGTACTTTGGGTTATTGATTTCCCGATGTTTGAAGAAACAGATGAAGGTTTAAGTGCTATGCATCATCCATTTACGTCACCAAAAGATTATACACCAGAAGAACTTCTGAATAATCCTGAAAATGCTGTTGCAAATGCTTATGATATGGTAATCAATGGTTATGAGGTTGGTGGTGGATCAGTTCGTATTCACCGTAGCGAAATGCAACAAGCCGTCTTTTCAATTTTAGGTATTAATGAACATGATCAACGTGAGAAATTTGGCTTTTTACTTGATGCATTA
This sequence comes from Gilliamella sp. BG3, assembly GCF_046635605.1. Taxonomy (NCBI): domain Bacteria; kingdom Pseudomonadati; phylum Pseudomonadota; class Gammaproteobacteria; order Orbales; family Orbaceae; genus Gilliamella; species Gilliamella sp. BG3. Next base: position 18,055 of record NZ_JBIDFE010000028.1, on the reverse strand, counting down.
AAATATGGTACACCTCCTCATGCAGGATTGGCATTTGGATTAGATCGATTAAGTATGTTATTAACTGGAACGGATAATATTCGCGATGTGATAGCGTTTCCTAAAACTACAGCAGCAACTTGTTTACTTACTGATGCTCCAAGCCCAGCCAATATTGCAGCATTGACTGAACTTGGTATTGAAGTAAGTAAAAGATAGTGATATTTGATGCGAAAATTCAAAAAACCTGAATCTGTTCTGGTGGTGATTTTCTGCCAGACAACAAACCGTTGCCTTATGTTACAGCGCCAAGACGACCCTTGTTTTTGGCAATCAGTAACAGGTAGTATGGAAAATAATGAGCTACCACGAGAAACAGCAATTCGTGAGGTTTTTGAAGAAACAGGCATTGATATTATAGGGCAAAATCTTGAGTTAATTGATGCAAAGTATTCCGTTGAATTTGAGATTTTCCCGCAATTTAGACATAAATATGCACCAGAAGTTAAGCTAAATAAAGAACATTGGTTTTATCTGCCTATTATTAATGAGATAATACCAGTACTTACTGAGCATTTAGATTATCAATGGTTAACAATTGATGAAGCAATCAATCTTACTTTATCTCCAAATAACAGTGAAGCTATTGGTAATATTCACAATTTGATTAAATCTAATTAAGAGGTTTGAAAATGAAATTAAGCCTATATGCCGTTGCGTTGTCCTGCTTATGTTTTTTTGTACCAACTTGTAATGCCGATATAAATATAAAAAAGTGCCAACCTAATCAAAATGATTATACTATTTTCGATGAGTATGACGTTAAAATATCAGAGAAGATAATTGATTATAAATTACATGATCAACCTGAAAAACGTGAAAATAGTGTTATTCAGATATTTGCTAATGAAAATAGTGATGATCGAAATGACTGGATAGCCTCGTTTCTATTTGATGATCAATCTGAACAATTTTTATTTTATCAAGTTGATCAAGATAAATTTATTGAAATCGATAAAAAACAATTTGATGCCTTATTACCTAAAATTGTTGAGTGTAATCAAAATAAACAAGTACCTATATATAGTGAAAACTTTGATGCAGATTAGTTAAATATCAAAGCTACATTAGTATTAAGTATTAAAAATGATTTTAGGATTTGGTTAACTCAAGACTATTAAGTAACAGGGAGTAGTAATAAATGAATTTTTCAAATTTTAGAGATTTTTTAGATTATCTTGAACAACAAGGTGAATTAAAAAAAATTACTTTTCCTGTTAATCCTTATCTCGAAATGACCGAAATTGCTGATCGTGTTTTACGTAATGGAGGCCCTGCTTTATTATTCGAAAATCCGATTGGTTATGATATGCCTGTTTTATGTAATTTGTTTGGCACCGCTAAACGTGTTGCAATGGGAATGGGGCGTGAAGATACTTCAGCTTTGCGTGAAATTGGTGAGTTATTGGCATTTTTACGTGAACCCGAACCGCCTAAGGGCATACGGCAATTTTTTAATGTGTTACCTAAGTATAAACAAGTACTAAATATGCCAGTCAAACATCGTTCTTCAGCACCATGCCAAGAGGTGATTTTTAAGGATGATGAGGTGGATTTGACTCGTTTACCTATTATGCATTGCTGGCCCGAAGATGTAGCACCTCTGTTATCTTGGGGACTGACTATTACTAAAGGTCCTTATAAAGATCGACAAAATGTGGGCATTTATCGCTTGCAACTTTTAGGAAAAAATAAATTGATCATGCGTTGGCTGTCACATCGTGGTGGTGCACTTGATTTTGCCGAATGGCAACAAGCACACCCAAACGAAAGATTTCCAGTTAGTATTGCTATTGGAGCTGATCCAGCCACCATTTTAGGTGCAGTGACACCAGTGCCAGATACTCTACCTGAATATGCTTTTTCTGGATTATTACGTGGTAGCCGAACAGAGGTAGTCAAATCGTTATCGAATGATTTAGAAGTTCCAGCTAGTGCAGAGATAATTCTTGAAGGTTATATTGATCCTAATGAGTTAGCATCAGAAGGTCCGTATGGTGATCACACAGGTTATTATAATGAAGTTGAGCAATTTTCCGTATTTACCGTAACGCACTTAACTCGCCGGAAAGATGCGATTTATCACTCAACTTATACAGGTAGACCACCAGATGAACCCGCAATCATGGGACTTGCTTTGAATGAAGTTTTTATTCCAATTTTACAAAAGCAGTTTCCTGAAATTGTTGATTTTTATTTACCGCCAGAAGGATGTTCATACCGTATTGCGATTGTTACTATTAAAAAGCAATATCCAGGTCATGCTAAACGAGTTATGATGGGAGTTTGGTCGTATTTAAGGCAATTTATGTATACCAAATTTGTAATTGTCTGTGATGATGATATTAATGCACGTGACTGGAAAGATGTAATGTGGGCTATTTCGACACGTATGGATCCTCATCGGGATACGACTTTTATTGATAATACACCGATCGATTATTTGGACTTTGCTTCACCTGTATCAGGATTAGGCTCTAAAATGGGTTTAGATGCTACCAATAAATGGACAGGTGAAACAAATCGTGAATGGGGAAAGATAATTAAGAAAGATCCAAAAGTCATTGCCCATATTGACGAAATTTGGGATGAGTTAGGTTTATAGAATTATCTTTAATCAATATTAATTGTATAAATAAAATAGCCCAAATAAGAATTAAACAAAAACTATTCCCTTATATTGCATTTATGTATAATTATTAAAATTGCTATAATAATTAAAAAATATGAAAAAAATTCAAATATTGTTAGTACTATTGTTATCTATTTCTTATAGTGCAATGGCTACAAATTATAAGACGCAATCAGATGATACTCAACTAAAGCTTAAAGCGTCAGATTCATTGCTCCCTTCTTTACGTTTGTCTGCAGAAAAAGGGAACTCAGAAGCTCAGTACTCATTAGGAAATATTTATAAACAAGGATTAGGTGTCGAGGTTAGTGATGTTCGAGCTTTTTTCTGGTATAAAAAAGCGGCTGAACAAGGGCTTGCCAAAGCACAAAATAATTTAGCATTTATGTACCAAAGTGGTTTAGGTACTAAACCTGATTTAAATGAAGCATTTAAATATTTTAAATTAGCGGCAGATCAAAATTATGCATTAGCTAAATATAATTTAGCTTTAATGTACAAAGAAGGCAATGGAGTAGAAAAAAACATACTGACTGCGATTGATTATTTTACACAGGCTGGTAATGAAGGTATTTATGACGCTTATCTAAATCTTGGTATTATGTATTTTTTTGGTGATGGTGTAAAAGAAGATCGCATGACGGCTGCTGATTGGTTTAGTAAAGCAGCTAAAGATAATATTCCAGAAGCGCAATATTATTTGGGATTAATGTCTGAAAATGGCGATGGTTTAACCCAAGATTATGTGGCAGCTAGCTATTTTTATACACAAGCGGCAGAGCATGGCCATGTATTAGCGATGTACAATTTAGCAATTATGTATGTAACAGGTACAGGAACTAAACCGGACAATACGCAAGCGGCATATTGGTTCACTAAAGCCGCTGAAGCTGGTAACGCTGATGCTCAATATAATATTGGTGTGATGTATGATGTAGGTGGAGGAGTGCCTAAAGACGAGGAAAAAGCCGTTGAATGGTATCTAAAAGCTGCAGAGCAGGGCAGTGTTGATGCTCAATATAATTTAGGTGTTAAATATCTAGAAGGTGAAGGTACGGATAAAGATCAAGAGCGTGCTATTTATTGGTTTACTAAAGCTAGTGAGCAAGGAGATCAAGACGCTAAAGCTTATTTAGAACAATTATTACCAGAAAATTAAAAAAGGCATTAGCCTTTTTTAATTTATCCAGAGTTTCTCATACCCGCTGCGATTCCTGAGATGGTGATCATTAGCCCTTGTTCAACTATGATGTTTTCATTATTATTATCATTATCGTTGTTTTTTCGTGAACGACTCAGTAACTCTACTTGTAACAAGTTTAATGGCTCAATATAAGTATTACGTAAGGCCACCGACTGCGCTATCCAAGGTAAATCAGCCATTAGGCTAATATCATCAGTAATAGTTAATACTGTATTGATATCTTGGGTTAGCAAATTTCTTAATTCTTCACCTAATGGCCATAATGCAGGATCGACTAAACGTTGTTCGTAATATTGGTGAATATTTGGCGCAGATTTTGCGTAAACCATTTCAAGCATACCTAATCGGGCATTAAAGAAAGGCCAATTGTGGTACATCTCTTTAAGAATGTTTTGTCTGCCTTCTCCAATAATAGCTCTTAGTGCACTACCTGCACCGAGCCAAGATGGCACCATTAAACGGTTTTGTGTCCAAGCAAAAATCCAAGGAATAGCTCGTAAACTTTCAATCCCTCCACCTATTCGGCGCTTTTGTGGCCTTGAGCCTAGTGGTAATCTGGCTAATTCAACCTCTGGTGTTACTGCTCTAAAATAATCAACAAATTCAGAACGTTCTCGTACATAACTACGATAACAATTACATGAAATTTCTGACATTTCGTCCATGATACTGCGCCATTCCTGTTTAGGTTCTGGAGGTGGTAATAAGTTGGCTTGTAAAATAGCTGAGGTATAAAGCATAAGACTACTGAGAGCAACCTCTGGCAGGCCGAGTTTAAAGCGGATCATTTCTCCTTGTTCAGTAACTCTAAGTCCTCCTTTTAATGATCCTGGTGGTTGCGAAAGTAGTGCGGCATGAGCTGGTGCGCCCCCTCGACCAATTGATCCTCCTCGTCCATGGAATAACACCAAATTAATATTATATTTTTCAAATAAGTTAACTAATTCCTCTTGTGACCGATATTGTGCCCAAGACGCGGCAAGAGTGCCAGCATCTTTAGCCGAATCAGAATAACCTATCATTACCATCTGTTTACCTTGAATTTTATTGTAATACCAAGGGATATCCAATAGTTTTTGCATGACTGATTTAGCATTATTTAAGTCTTCTAGAGTTTCAAATAACGGTACTATGGGAATGAATTTTTGGCAGTCAACGATTTTTAATAATAGATAAACCGCTAAAATATCAGAAGGTGCTTTAGCCATTGAAATTACATAAGAAGCAATTGATTCTTCGCCCGCTTTTTTTATTACACGACAAGTGTCTAATACTTCTTGAACCATTTGATCTGGTTGCCAACTGTAAGGTAATAACGGTCGATTTGATTTTAACTCTGTTAATAAAAATGCTTGTTTTTCTTCTTCAGACCATTGAGCATAGCTACCTAAGTTAAGTTCTTTGGTTAATGCGTCGAGCGCTTCTGTATGTACTGAACTGTCTTGACGGATATCTAATCTGACTAATTGTAACCCAAAGCTTTTTATACGACGCAGTGTATCTAACAATGGTCCATGAGCAATTGTTGACATTCCATTGTCAATTAACGATTCATAACATACATAAAGCGGATTCCACAACTGCTCATTTTTAATCAAAATATCGCAAGGCGCTAATATAGGTTCATTATTCAATAAAGCTTCAATATAGTTGTGAGTTTTGATTAAACGTGTTCGTAACTGCTTCATTACAGCTCGATATGGCTCTGAAACGTTTTTGTTTTTTTCATCTAACAGTTCAATGACCGAATTACTGCATTCCGTCATTGAAAGTTCACGAACAAGTATTTGAATATCTGCTAAAAATAACTCAATTGCCTTTAATCTGGCTTGTAACATGACTTTTTCAGTTACTTTTGCTGTGACATTTGGGTTACCATCACGATCACCCCCCATCCATGAGGTAAATTTAATAGGGACATTATCAACGGATAATTGTTCATCAAACGCATCAACTAACTGATCATTAAGTTCACGTAAGAATAGAGGTACCCCATTCCATAGACTATCTTCAATGACTGAGAATCCCCATTTTGCTTCATCAATTGGAGTAGGTCGTTTTTTACGTATTTCGTCAGTATACCAAGCCTGACAAACTAACTGCTTCAAACGTCGCATAATACGCTCAATTTCGTAGTCAGCTAAATCATCATGGTCCAGTTGTGATAGACAGTTATTTATAGCAGTATAAGTATTAATCATCGTTCGGCGATTAATTTCGGTCGGATGTGCGGTTAACACTAATTCAATTGACAAATCATTAATTGCTTTTGTAATAGTTTGATTTGAGAAATTAAGGTTTTTTAGTGTGCTAAATAATTCGGTCATTTTTTTAGGACTACTAGAAGCTTCCCCATGGGGTGAAATACCATAATACTCAGCGGCTGTATTGACCAAATTCAAAAACTGATTGAATGCCCGTGCAACGTGTAATAAATCGTCATCATTAAGGTTTTCTATTAATTTAAGTAACTCATTATGAGCTTGAGTATCTCCTTGTTGAGCTGATTTTGATAATTGTCTTACCATTTCAACTAAATCAAATGTTTCATTACCGGTAGCACGTTTGATTGCGTTCCCTAGTAAAGTACCTAACATATTGACATTACTTCTCATTGATGAGTATTGGTTATTCATGATTTTCTCGTCTTCGATTTTATTATGCCTAAGCACCTTTAAGCTGTATGAATCAAAATGACAATTTAATGGGATAGGTATAATGTTGATTAATGTGCATAAGTTATACTTTATTACAATTTGATTTTGAATTTAAATAATAAAATTTTATGGTTTTTATTTGTTTTAGTTGTTTTAATTATATCTATCATGAAAAATTAGACTTCGAATGTTTATTCGATATTAGAAATATTCATTAGAAAACTTATTTAACAGGATTATTTTTTATGAATACAGTGGTAAACTGTATCTTGATATCATTTGGGTATATACTAGCTATATTATGAATACACATTGGATTATTTAATGATTGCTGTTTTTTATATCGCGTCGATTATTGCTGTCGTTGCTAGTATAAAAGTAATTAGTAGTTTACGTGTTGATAAAGCAATTTTATATCTTGTTATTTCACTTTTTGCTTCAGCATTAATATTTATTCTACTTAATACATATTATTCAGCTATTTTATATATTTTACTGTTTATTGGTGGATCGGTAACTATTTTTTTACTTGTCGCTTCAATTTTGAAAATTAAAGATGATAATGTTGAAAACCACAAGCAAGGAATTAGTCCTAAAATCTGGTTAGGTCCACTTGTCTTAGCATTTGTATTATTAGTCGCCCTAATTTATAGTGTAGTAAGTACTGACTATTCAGAACTGAAAGAGTCTCATGAATTAATGCATGAAATGTCTAAATATGCATACATTTTGATAGCTGAATTGGCACTGTTTTTACTATTGGGCGCAGTTGTGATTGCTTATCATTTTATGCATCGGCTTATGTTGGAGAAATAATATGATTCCACTCATACATAGTCTTATTCTTGCTTCTATTTTATTTGTGATTGGTTTGTTAGGAATAATGATTCGACGCCATTTCTATTTTTTATTACTTAGCCTTATCATTATGAATAATGGGGTTATAGTTGCGTTGTTTGCAGCAAGTAGCTATTGGCAACAATCTGATGGGCAAGTACTTGCTATATTAGCAGTAATAACTGCCTTAGCCGAAGTTTGTGTCGGTCTTGCATTGATGATAAAACTATTTTACCGTCGAAAAACATTTAATATTGACTCATTGAGTGAAATGAAAGGATGAATTTACTTTATTTAACTATTATTGTTCCCTTATTTTCTTTTTTAGTATTGGTGAGCTTGGGAAGACATATCAGATCAATTAATGTAATAATTATTGGTATTACTACTATGCTGATAATAGCATTAATTACTGTATTTTCTTGTATCGATTTTAGTTCAAATACAGTACCTGATATGACCTTAGTTTATACTCGACCACTGTGGAATTGGTTTTCGGTAGGTGACTTTTCAGTACCTATTTCCTTAACCTTGGATGGATTATCATTAACCTTTTTAGCGTTGATTTCATTTTTTGGTTTTTGGGTCTATCTTTTTGCAGCTTGTGATTTAACTTCAAAAAAAGATATTTACACCTTTTATGCTTACAGTAATTTGTTAATTGCTAGCATATTAACTATAATATTGGTCAATAATTTGTTTGTTATGCTAATGGGTTGGGAAGGTTTGAGTATAAGTGCATACTTGCTCATTGGTATTTACTATAAACAGCCTCGTAATGGTTATGCTGCAGTTAGAGCATTTGTGATTATGCATTTAACTGATATTTTTCTAATTATTGGTATATTTTTACTGTATCAAACTCTAGAAACATTAAATATCCGTGACGTTTTGACGCAAGCACATGATAATTTGGCTGTTGATTCTGATATCATATTTTGGATTACTCTAATGCTATTCCTTGGGGCAATGGGCAAGTCGGCACTATTTCCTATGCATTCATGGTTTGCTGAAACAACATTAGCTCCAATGCCTGCGATGGCTTTATTGCAATCTTCAACAGTAATTTTAGCTGGTGTCTATTTAGTTTTAAGACTTAGTGATTTGTTTATGATGTCGAGCGATGTTCTTGCTATTATAGCAATGATTTCATCATTGACTATATTATTTGCTAGCACCATTGCATTAGTGCAGTATGATATTAAACGAATTGTTACATATATTAATTTAACGCAAATTAGCTATTTATTTTATGCTTTTTCAACAAAAAGTTGGAGTTTATCTCTTAATTGCTTAATTAATTATGTCGTAACAAGCACATTGCTAATTTTAGCTTCATCTATTTTAATTAAGAAATGTCAAGGTGAACGAGATATCAGTAAATTAGGTGGTTTAATTAAAACGTTTCCGATGTTATATGCGATATTTTTGTTAATCATGCTATCACTTAGTGCTATGCCTTGGGTTTCATCATCATTTTATATTAAAGGCGATATCATATTGGGTTTAATGACTCAAGATAAATTGATATTAGGAACCATTGGTTTGTTTGGTATTTTACTTTCTAGTTTAGGTATTTGGCGCTTAATTTCAATGGTTTTTTATCGTAAACAAAAACAGTATGATTTTACTAAAACCAAGTGGTTAAGTTATTTACCAATTTTCATCTTATTAATATTTACTACAGCTTTATTTATCTACTTCCCATTACCAACTCAAGGTATTATTCCGATAGCTGAGTTAGATACTAATGGGCAGTTACCTTTTCAACTACTTCTAGTAGCTGTGACTGGATTGAGTTTTTTGATTGCTTATATTTTATATGCTCATCCAAATAGCGAAGTACAAGAAATTCTAAATACGCCAATGGTTAAATTCCTTTTACGTTTATGTAATAGTGATTGGCATTATGATTATTTATTGCATACTTTATTTGTTAAACCTTATGTCTATTTAGCCCGTTTTTTGAAAAAAGATCCACTAGCTTTTTGGGATAATTGGATAATGAGGGGAATCAAAAAAGTAAACGCGTTCACCGTTGATCTAGAAAATGGGCAAATTCGGTGGTATATGGTTTCGATGGTTATAGGTAGTATTTTCATATTAATGCTACTGATTTTTATTTAATAAAGGTGTAATCATTCATGTTATTATGGCTCGTTTTTTTACCTATAATAGGCGGATTTATTGGTTGGTTATGCCATGTATGTTTACAAAGAGGCGTTGTTTCAGCCAATGTACAAATGCGTTGGTCAAAATTACCAATAATTGTAGCTTTTATTACTATTTTTCTTACATTATTGATGTCGATATTATTATGGATAGATGCTATAAATATATTAAATCAAGGGGGAAATTGGGTAAAAGAAGTTAATCTAGAATGGATCCCTCTATTAGGAATTCGTTTTCATCTTGTCTTAGATGGTTTATCTATGGTTGTTATTACCTCAACCTTATTTATTGTATTATTGACTATTATCTATTCTAGTAAAGAAAGCTTAAACAATCTTGGTCTATTTTACTTATGTCTATTATTTATGACATCGGCAATCATGATGTTATTTGTAATCACTGACTTATTTTTAATGTTTTTCTTTTGGGAAGCTGTAGCAATCCCCATCTATTTTTTAATCTCCTTATGGGGACGACGAGATTCAAGTTCGCAATTGCGTTTTAATGGTGCAAGTAAATTCCTGATTTATACTCAAGTGAGCAGTTTACTTATGCTAATTTCGATAGTTTCATTAGCTTTGATTAACTGGAATTTAACAGGACATTGGACGTTTGATTATCAAGAATTAACCAAAACGCCAATTTCAAGTTATACTGAATTTTTAATTATGCTAGGATTTTTAGCTGCTTTTATCGTTCGTATACCATTTGTTCCATTTCATGGTTGGTTTATTGACGCCCATATTGAATCTTCAACAACTGGCTCAATGATGATTAGTGGATTATTACTTAACACAGCTGCATTTGGCTTATTGCGTTTTGTTATACCATTATTTCCTAATGCATCAATCATTATTATGCCGTTAATGTTAGCATTTGCACTACTTACGGTTGTTTATGCTGCTTTACTTGCTTTTAACCAAACTGATATTAAAAAGCTAATAGCTTATATTCATATTGCTTTAATGGGATTTGTAACTGCAATAATCTATAGTGGTTCTGTTCTTGCTTATCAAGGTGTGGTTATTCAAATGATAGCCATCAATTTGGCAATCGTCGGCATGTTTATAATTAGTGGATTATTAGTTGAATGTTATTCAACGCGAAATATAAATCAATTTGTTGGGCTTAAAGAAAGGGTGCCTTATTTATCTTCTTTTACTTTGTTTTTTATATTGGCAGTGTTAGGCATTCCTGGTACGGCTAATTTTATTGGGAATTATATGATGTTGCTTGGTAGTTATAATGCTTTTTCCTATTATACAATTTTACTAGTAATTGGTTTATTATTACTGTCCATTTCATTTATTGTACGTATACAGCCAATTTTTTATGGTGTAGTTGATAAAGGAGCTGCAACAAAATGCCGGCTTAGTAAGAAAGATCTTTTATTATTATCAAGTATTTTAAGTGTACTTATTTTTATCGGTTTATATCCTCAAGTAGTTTTAGATATGTCTTATTCTGTCGTGAATCAAACACAGCAATACATAACCATAGAGCGGGTAGGGGAGTAATAAACTATGATAGCTTTATCACCCATTCTTGTATTAAGTCTAGCCATCATCGTTTTTTTATCTTTACTATTTGCTTTTAAGCTAAGTACCAAAGGATGTGCTATTTTAACGGTATGCGGATTAACCTGTGCTTTAATTTGCTCTGTGATGGTTGGATATAAAATTTCTTTTAGTACTCAAGCTATTACAGATATCAGCAGTGATAATATGCAAATATCAGCATCGATTTCAGAGCCAGCTAAAGAACAAATCCGATCGAGTGAAGAAACTATTGCAATTGATACGGTGTCTACAGAAACGACCGAATCATCTAATGAAGATGAAACTTTAAATATTGATAGTAATACCGAAGATAATAGCATTGACAATAAAAATATCGATACTAATTCTAATTTTGGGGATAATTCGAATATTGATGACGAGTCAACAGACGAGTGGAAAGCACACCATATCACAGCTCTTTTTACTTGTGATGGCTATGGGCTACTTTACACCAGTTTGATTTTAATGATATCTATTTCAGTTGCATGTTTTGCTTATCGCTGGTTTAAACAAGAACAGAATCATCATGGATTATTTTATTTAATTTTACTTTTCATGGCATTAGGTGGTGTAACACTTGTTTACGCAAGCCATTTAATTGCATTTTTTATTGGGATCGAACTATTATCTATTCCATTTGTTGGATTAATTGGTTATCAATATACGCAGACTCATTCATTGGAAGCCGCAGTTAAATACATGATTTTATCTGCTATCGCCAGCGTGTTTTTATTAATGGGGATTGCTTTTTATTATGCAACTACTGGAGAACTTACTTTTAGTGGTTTAAGTTATCAACTCTCAACAATGTCTTATCCAAGTCTATTATTACTGATAGGTGTGTGCTTAATGCTAGTCGGCATTGGTTTTAAATTATCTCTCGTACCATTTCAACTTTGGTTACCAGATGTTTATCAAGGTGCACCAACAATAGTCGCCTTATTATTATCAACAGTCGGAAAAGTTGCAATTTTTTGTGCTATCGCAAGACTTTTTTTATTGGCACCTATTGTTAACAATGAAACTATTCGTATTATTTTAGTTATTATGGCATTTTGTTCTATTCTGTGGGGTAACTTATTGGCGCTAATGCAAAGTAGTTTAAAGCGACTATTAGCTTATTCATCGATAGCACATTTTGGATATTTATTAACGGCATTAATAGCTGTGCAATATCAAGTATTAGCATTAGAAACTATTGGTGTTTATCTAATTGGATATATTTTAGCTAATATCTGTATTTTAGGTGCGATCAGTTTAGATTCACACTCTGATGAACTTCAAGATCATGAAAACGAAATTGACCTATCAGGATTATTTTGGCGAAGGCCAATTCTAGCATTAGCCATGGGAGTTGGACTTTTATCTTTAGCAGGAACTCCCTTAACTGCGGGATTTGTTGGGCGATTTTTATTAGTGTTATTAGGTGTAACTGCCGAATTATGGTGGCTAGTCGCAGCCGTTGTTATTGGCAGTGCATTAGGCCTTTACTTCTATGCTCGCTTAATTATCAACCTTTATATAAGACCAGTTTGTCGTGATGATCTAATATCAAGCAAATCTTCAATTAAATTAAAATGGACTGATATTAGAATAAGTGAATTAATCATTGTGTTATGTGCTTTATTGACGATGCTTTGTGGAATATACCCTAAATGGCTATTTAATTTAGTCAGTATGGCGCAATATTTGACCACCTAATTAACATTTATCTGCCACATCGTTTTATTGGCGGAATTATATCAGCCTAGGTAGCATTGAATGCTTCGTTTTTATACTAGAACGCATAGTTACCTGAAACTTTTTGACAAGAAATAGTTAATAATAGCTTAATTTATTATGTTATAATTCCGAACTTTAAAATTTATTTTAATCAAGAGGACCAGTATGGACTTTTTAATCTCTAATGCTTATGCTATTGATGGGCAAGCCACTGAAAGCAATCCTTATTTTTTACTAATCATGTTAGTAGTTTTTGGGCTATTTTTCTACTTTATGATTATGCGACCTCAGCAAAAACGTGCCAAAGCTCATCGTGATTTAATGGCATCAATTTCAAAAGGTGATGAAGTATTAACTAACGGTGGACTTATTGGTCGCGTATCAAAAGTTAACGAAAATGGTTACATTGCGTTAGAATTAAATGATACGACTGAAGTTGTGATCAAACGTGACTTTATTACATCAGTCTTACCAAAAGGGACAATGAAATCACTATAATAGAAATAGTATTTATTCGCTATTATTGTTCATTGTATTAATTACCTAATACCACAAGAGAATATGTCGTGTTAAACCGTTATCCTTTGTGGAAGTACATTATGTTGGTCGTCGTAATTTGCCTCGGCCTTCTTTATGCACTTCCAAATATTTATGGTGAAGATCCTGCTATACAAATTTCAGGATCAGATACTGCTGAAATTAACGTTGCTACGCAAGATAAAATCAAAAAACTTTTAACTGATAATCATATCGAACCAAAATCAATAGTTTATGAAAATAAGTCTATTTTAATTCGTCTTGGTGATAACGATACACAGCTTAAAGCAAAAGAAATTATATCCGAAGCATTAGGTGAGCAGTATATCGTTGCATTAAATTTAGCACCAGCAACACCAACTTGGCTTACGGTGTTAGGTGCAGAACCAATGAAGCTTGGTCTCGATTTACGCGGTGGTGTTCACTTTTTAATGGAAGTTGATATGACAACCGCATTAAGTAAACTCACTGAACAATCTATTGAAAACATAAAAACCGAATTTACTAATAGCAAATTAAATTATAAAACGATCAGTAAAGATAGTAATCAGCAAATTTTAATACAATTTGACAATACTGAAGATCGCAATAAAGCTATCACTAAGATCAACGGTATACAAGATTTCAAAGTTGTTTCTCAAAGTGATAATACTATTGTAATTAATGTCAGTGAGCAACGGTTACAACAAGCAAAAAATGATGCTGTACAACAAAACACTACAATTTTACGAAATCGTGTTAATCAGTTGGGTGTAGCTGAACCAATTGTTCAACGCCAAGGTGCAGATCGTATAGTTGTTGAATTACCAGGTATACAAGACACAGCATTAGCTAAACGTATTTTGGGAGCAACAGCGACACTTGAATTTAGACAAGTTAATGAAGAAAGCTCTCCTAACTTGCCAGCTATCTTAAAGGGTGATATGCGTGTTCCTTACGGCTCAGAAATTAAATATATGGAGAACGGTCGCCCAGTACTACTTTATAAGCGTATTGTATTAACGGGGGATCATATAACTGATTCTTCATATCGTGCTAATCAATATGGCCAACCCGAAGTTGCTATTACTCTTGATGGCTCGGGGGGTAAAAGAATGTTTGATTTTACCCAAAAAAATCTTCATAAAGCGATGGCAACATTGTTTGTTGAATACAAAGACACTGGTAAACGTGATGAAAACGATAAACCAATTCTTGAAAAACAAGAGCGTGTTATCAATGTAGCAACGATTCAAGGTATTTTCAGTGACCGTTTTCAGGTAACGGGTATTGGTAATATTGATGAAGCTAAAAATTTATCATTATTATTACGTGCAGGAGCTTTAATTGCTCCGATTCAAATCATTGAAGAGCGCACTGTTGGACCATCAATGGGGCAAGAAAATATAACTCAAGGGTTAGAATCTTGCGCATGGGGTTTAGCGATTTCAGTCATCTTTATGTTAGTGATGTATCGTCTGTTTGGCGTATTTGCTAGCCTTGCGTTAGTTGCTAACTTAATTTTAATTGTTGGTGCAATGTCTTTACTTCCTGGGGCAACGCTAAGCATGCCAGGTATTGCGGGTATTGTGTTAACCGTTGGCATGGCTGTTGATGCCAACGTACTGATTAATGAAAGAATAAAAGAAGAACTTAGCAATGGACGCAGTGTTCAGCATGCAATTAATGAAGGGTATGCTGGTGCTTGGAGCAGTATTTTTGACGCCAACCTAACAACATTAATTACAGCTGTTATTCTTTATGCTGTTGGTACAGGCTCAATTAAAGGCTTTGCCATTACATTAGGCATCGGTATTGTAACATCAATGTTTACATCGATTGTTGGTACTCGCGCATTAGCCAATCTTATTTATGGCGGACGCCGTGTTAATAAGTTATCAATTTAGAGGTTTATTGTGGTTATTAATAAAAAAGAAAATCATGATGTTAGAAATTTAAATCATGGTCGCAGAGTCCTCGACTTTTTAAAATTTGGCTTTATTGCTTTTGTTATTTCAATGTTATTGGTAGTTGCATCGTTTGTGGTTATTTTTGTTAAAGGATTTAATCTAGGACAAGACTTCACTGGCGGTACGACAGTAGAACTCACAGTAACAAAAGTGGTTAACCTTGATGACCTTCGTAACAGTTTACGCGACGCTGGCTATCATGAGCCGATAGTACAATATTATGGTAGCAGTAAAGATATCATTATTCGATTACCTTCAGCTAAACAAGAAGATGGCAGTACGTCATCTGCTATTGATAATGCACTAGGTACAAAAATTTCCAATTTAATACATAAAGATATTGATGCCGATGCTCAAATCAAACGTATTGAATTTGTAGGACCAACAGTAGGCTCTGAACTTGCCCAAGATGGTATTTTGGCAATCTGCGCCGCATTAGTGTGTATTTTAATCTATATTGCCTTTCGTTTTGAATGGCGATTTGGTACTGGTGCCGTTGTTGCCTTAGCGCATGATGTTATCATCACCGCAGGTTATCTATCGTTATTTGAACGAGAACTAGATTTAACTATCATTGCTGCAATGTTATCGATAATTGGTTATTCGCTCAATGATACCATTGTAGTTTTCGACCGAATTCGTGAGAATTTTAGAAAGATTCGACGAGCAGAGCCTTATGATGTTATCAACATCTCGTTAACACAAACATTGCACCGTACTTTGATGACATCAGGAACAACCCTTGCAGTAGTCATCATTTTGTATATCTTTGGCGGTTCAATGTTAAAAGGTTTCTCTGAAACATTAGGCGTTGGTATTGTGCTTGGTACAATCTCATCAATTTATGTGGCTGCGTATATGTCACTCAAATTAGGCGTAAAACGTGAACACTTTATGCCACCAAAAATTGAAGCTGAAGGTGCAGATCAACCTTCAATATTGCGTTAATTATGTGAACTCTGCCATTAATTGGCAGAGTTTTATTAGACTGTTTTTCAAACAAATAGTACCAAACTAATTGACACTTATCTTTTAGTTGCATATTATTAGCCACAGTTTTATCCTTTTCATTTGGGGCCATAGCTCAGCTGGGAGAGCGCAACGCTGGCAGCGTTGAGGTCAGGGGTTCGATCCCCCTTGGCTCCACCAATTCAATAATCAGTAACATTCTTTTAAACCCTACAAAGTACACCAAACCCAGTAATAACAAGCCTTAAAGTCTATTTTATTGCCCATTAAGTATCAGTAAGGTACATTTACAACCATAATTTTTAGGTATATGCTTAGGTATACAGACGCAATATACTTATATATCGTATACCTAAAATAATTATGGCAAGGAAAACACATCCATTAACAGACACCCAAATAAAAGCAGCCAAACCAAGAGATAAAGATTACTCTTTATTTGATGGCGGCGGTATGTATCTCTTAGTTAAATCGAATAATTCTAAAATCTGGCGTTTTAAGTATACGCGTCCATATACCAAAAAGGGCGCATTAATTAGCTTCGGTAGTTATCCTGAGGTTTCACTACAGCAAGCGCGAAAACAACGAGATGAAGCGCGAGAATTAATAAAGCAAGGTGTAGATCCTCAAGAGCACAAAGCAGAACAAGAACAACGTAAGCATGACGAAATTACTAGCACCTTTAAAAAGGTAGCCGCTGATTGGTTTAAAGTTAAAAGTGGCAAAGGACTAACTGAAAGCACCTTAAAAAGAACGTGGGAATCGTTAGAGTTACATTTATTTCCTTATATTGGTGATAAATCAATCTTTAAATTAAAAGCAAAAGAATTTATTAAGGCCATGGAGCCACTAAGAGCTAATGGTAAATTAGAAACAATTAAAAGACTTTGCCAACGTATCAATGAAATTATGTTTTATGCGGTGAATATAGGCTTGATTGATGCTAACCCAGCAGCCAAGATAAAAGATGCTTTTGAAAGCCCTATAAAAGGGCAAATGCCAACAATAAACGCGCAAGAGCTGCCCCAATTTATGCAATCCCTTGCTATGGCCAGAATCGAATTACAAACGCGTTGCTTGATTGAATGGCAATTATTAACAATGACACGCCCAAATGAAGCGGTAGGGGCAAAATGGCAAGAGATTGATCTAGACAATTGCTTATGGGTTATTCCTGCCGAAAAAATGAAAATGAGGCGAGAGCATACTATTACACTCAATAAGCAGGCTATGGCTATATTATCAATTATGAAGCCTATAAGTGGGCATAGAGAGCATATATTCCCAAGTATGAAACCGCCTTATACAATCCCGATGAATAGTAGTACTGCTAACATGGCAATAAAGCGCATGGGATATAAAGATAAGCTTGTTGCGCATGGCTTAAGAGCTTTAGCAAGCACGATATTAAATGAGCAAGGCTTTGACCCTAATATTATTGAAGCGGCACTAGCCCATGTTGATACTAATAGCGTCAGGCGAGCCTATAACCGTGCTACTTACCTAGAACAGCGCAGAATCATGCTTGACTGGTGGGGGGACTTTGTCGAGCAAGCCAGCCAAGGAAATGTCTCACTATCAGGTAACCGCAATTTAAAGCTAGTTAATCATTAACCATATCGCGCTATTCATACCGTGCCCCATATTTGGGTTACACACTTCAATTCTCCATAATAACCACTCCTCATATCTGAGGGGTGCTTTTTCAAATGTCACCCTTTACTTACCCAGTCATTAGGCTGTTTTTATGCTTACCTCCCCATAATCTTAAACTTTTA
>NZ_JBIDFE010000027.1:0-23435 GCF_046635605.1 Gilliamella sp. BG3 | reverse complement strand
CAATAGTTCTTTTTGTTTTTCAAGGTCAAGGTCTAATGAATGCGTTGAATATGTTGTTTCTCGTTTGTGCGCCACTTGTTCATCAAGATACTCTTAACTCATTGATTGCAACTGAAAGCGGTTTTAATCCTTATGCGATAGCTGTTGTTGGTGGTACGGATTTGACTACTCAACCTAAAACCAAAGATGAGGCTATTCAGATAATTAAAGAGTTTGACAGAAAGGATATTAACTATTCAGTTGGACTAGGGCAAATCAATAAAGCTAATTTCGAAAAATATGGAGTAACGGGAGAAGAATTACTTGATCCATGTTTAAACCTTACTGTCTCTCAAGATATTTTAAAAAATTGTTATGAACAGTCTCCGAACAAATCGGTATCTGAAGCATTAAGCTGTTATTACAGTGGCAATTACAAGTACGGTTTTGTAACTGAAAAATCAGGCAATTCATATTTAGAACGCATTATTAATAATATCGATAAAAAACCACTTGTTCCTAATATAAAAAATGACAGTTATGTCAAAAATGAGAGGAGGAATAATAAACAATTAAAGAAATTTTCAATTACTAAAAATAGACAAATAAAAAGCATTTCAACCAATTTAAAAACAAAGTTTTGAACAAAGGTAAATTATGAAAAAAATTAATACATTATTATCACTATTACTTTTTTCTAGCTCTTCTTTTGCTGCTGGAGGAGGTCTTTCAAAAGTTAATACAACGATGCAACTTGTATCAGAGACATTATCTGCTATTGCAGTTGTGACAGTAACTATATCAATAATGTGGGCGGGTTACAAAGTTCTGTTTAAAGGTGACCCTATGATGGAGGGGGCAAAGATTTTGGGTGGTGGTGTTTTCATTGGTGCGGCGTCTCAAATAGCATCTATGCTTGTAGGATAAAAAATGAGTTTAGATCGCGATGTCCTCTACAAAGCTCTAACTAGACCACCCATGCTTATGGGCATCCCGATTTATCCTTTAGTAATCGTGGGGGGATTCATTTTTTTAATTTCGGTCTGGTTTAGTTTTATTCTCTTAGCGTTATTGTTACCTGCTTATTTAATTCTAAAGATTCTGACAAAAATTGATGAAAAAATGTTTCAAGTGATCGGAACTAAACGTCATTTATTTGTAAGAAAAATAAGAAATAAATCATTTAAAAAACGGATTAGAGCATACTTTTTTTCTTCTGTTGATTACTCACAGATTCGATTAAAAGGTAAAAATGAAAAGGAAAAAATAACTATGTTAGATTCTGCAAAATCGATTCCATTTAGCGAACTAATACCCTACTCAACACAGCTTACCAATGATATTGTTATCGATAAAAACGGTTATTTGCTGTCAACGTGGGTTGTTGATGGTATATCGTTTGAAACAAGAGAAGATGAAAACATTGATTACTATAAATACTCATTAAATACATTATTAATATCACTTGGATTAGAAAATGTAGCGTTCTATTTTCACAATATTAAAGACTTTACAAAATATAATCTTGATCCAGTTTTTAATAATGATTTTGCAAATGAAATTAATCAAAAATACATTTCATCATTTAAAGATACTGAGTTCATGGAAAATAAGCTGTTTGTCACTCTTGTTTTTAAAAAAACTCGTACAGAATCTTTAAATAGAAAAATGGCTAAACCAGCAGAACGTAAGTTAGAGTTAGATAAACGAATTGATACCTTTAAAGATATTTGCGGTCGTGTAGAAAGCGCATTAGCTAAATTTAGTATTTATAAATTATCATGTTATTTAATTGATGATGTCAAATATTCTCAACAGTTAGAATTCTTCAATTATATTCTATCATTACAATACCAGCGTATTCGTGTTCTTGATACGCCTATTTATAATTATCTGGGCAATAATGAAGTTAGTGTGTGTGCAAGTGGCGTTTTAAAAATTACAACACAAACTAAACAAATGTACGCAAAATCAATAGAAATAAAAGACTGGACAGCATATACAGAAGCAGGTTTTTTAGATGAATTAATTAATTTTCCTTGTCGTTACATAATAACCCAATCATTTTCTGTTTTACCAAAAAATGTTGGTAAGAAAAATATTGATAGACAAATAAAACAGCTGACATCAACAGAAGATGATGCTATCTCACAGTTAGCAGAATTAGAATTAGCAAAAGAAAAGCTGGTTTCGGGTGAGTTAATAATGGGAGAGCATCATTTTTCAGCCATGATTATTGGTAATAATGAAGATGAGGTTAATCAAGCCGTTAATAATTTTATTACGACAGTTAACGACCTTGGTTTTGTTGTTACAGTCAATTGGCTAGCTTCAGATGAGGCATACTTTGGACAGTTACCCTCCAATTTTAAATTTCGTCATAAAGTGAGTGATATTACAAGCCTTAACTTTTTAGGTCTCAATTCGTTACATAATAACCCAGTCGGAAAGCAAAAAAATAACTCTTGGGGGAATGCAGTAACATTACTAAAAACTACAGCTAATCAGCCATTTTATTTTAATTTTCATCAAACAAGAATCGGTCGAAATGATTTTGGTGAGATGAACTTGGGGCACTCTCTTATGGTGGGTAAAAGCGGAACTGGTAAGACAATGACATTATCTTTTCTATTGAACCAGTTAACACAATATGAATTTGAGGGTTCATTTCCCTACAATGCGGTCAATCGTAAATTCACTGCAATCTATTTCGATAAAGACTACGGGGCTGAAATCAATATTAGGGCGCTCGGTGGTAAATATTTTTCATTAAAAGATGGTCATCAAACAGGATTCAATCCTTTTATGATTGATAAAACTGCTGAAAATATAACTTTTTTAAATGAATTAATTGCAATGCTGGCAACAATGAATGGTGAATTGTTATCAGTTAGAGAGAAAGAACAAATTAGTATTGCAGTTAATGCGGTAATGAGTGAAGAAAAAGCTAATCGATATCACGGAATGTCACTTCTGCTTGAAAATATTCAATCTGATATTAGCAATGATAATGATTTGAGTAGACGGTTATCAATTTGGGCTGGAGATGGAGCGTATTCGTGGGTTTTTGATAATGAACAAGATTATATTAATTTTGATACACACTCAATTTACGGCTTTGATGGTACTGAGATTTTAGATAATAAAAATATTGTTGCTCCCATCACATTTTATATTTTACATCGAATTGAACAAATTACAGATGGTCGCCGATTACCGATTTTTATGGATGAATTCTGGAAATGGCTTTCGGGCGGTACTTTCTTTAAAAAGTTTATTTACGACGGTTTAAAAACATTCCGCAAAAGAAATAGTTTTTTAGTTTTTGCAACTCAATCTCCCGACGAAATAATTAAAAGTGATATTGCAAGAGCTATTATCGAACAAGTCGAAACATTCTTTTTTTTACCAAATTCAAAAGCTGATGTTAATGAATACACAAAGCATTTTCAAGTCTCACTAAAAGAGTATGAAATCATCAAAAAGCTTGCAGATGACAGCCGTCAGCTATTAATAAAAAAAGGCAATGGAAATGATGGCGACACAAGAGGAAATACCGTTGTTGCAAAAATTGATTTGTCGGGTCTGGGACGAGAGAACTTAAAAATCCTATCTGCATCGATGGAAAATGTAAATTTAGTTCATTCATTGATTGAGCAAGTCGGAGATGAACCTAAAAATTGGTTACCTCTGTTCAAACAACAATGTGTTTAATTAATAGTAAGGAAATAAAAATGAAAAAAATATTAATTTTAATAGCGTTATGTTCATCATCTGTATCTGTGTTTGCTGGCGGAATTCCGACAATCGATGTTGCATCAATTGCTCAATTACAACTTGAAGCAGCAGAACAAGCTAAAAGGTGGACTGAAACGGTTAAACAATATAAGGATCAGTTAAAAACACAAAGAGATACGTTAGCGGCGCAAACTGGTGTACGAGATATTGCCGATTTAGTAAAAGAGAGTTCATCTTATTTTAAAGACGCTCAAGAGTTGCAAAAGTGGATAAATAATCCGAAGAAAATACTGGAATTAGGATTTGATAGTTTAAATGCTGACTTGAAAAAAATCTATAAAAGCTACGGTTTAGATAATTTATGTTCATCAGAACAAAATTCAACGAATTCTTTTGTTGCTAAGGAAAGGAAAAATTGTGAGGGTCAAATCGTTCTTATGACACTGCGTCAACAGCAAGCTGATAATAATCTCAAAGCTATTGATGAGCGAGTAAAAACAATTAATAAGATTGCAAAAAAAATGGCTCAATCTAAAGATCAGAAAGAAAGTCTTGATTTAAATAATGCAATGAATACTCAATTAGCGTTATTGCAAGCAGACAAATTGAAAATGGATATACAGGTACAACAATCTAAATTGCAAAGCGAATTAATTGAAAAAGAAAAAGAAGATTTGTTTAATCAACAATTGGAATTGGGAACACCTAAAAGAAATCCTCACGCATGGGGTTATTAGTATGAGTTTGGGAATAACTCTTTTTGGTGATATGGGGGATGAAATTAATGCCGTTGTCACTGAGGGCATTAAATTAGTGCAAGATGGATGGGTCGCAGGTCTGCTAGATGTCTCTAGTCTGGGTATTACTATATATGTAATGTTCTACGGATACATGGTTTTAGCTGGAAAAATTCAAGAGCCCATGCCTGATTTTGTCTGGAATCTAGCAAGATTTGCAATAGTTCTTGGAGTGCTCAGTAATATGGGTACATATACTACTTATGTAAACGATGCTGTTCATGGGTTAAGAGGCTTTTTAGTCGGTGATGAAACATCATCTGGAAATGCGTACTCTGGAATAGATGCCAAAATAAATGAACTTATAGCGTTGTTTTCTCAAGCTATTAAAAAAGCAAGTGGAATAAAAGGATATCTTTTTTGTTTTTTTGTTCAATTTCCTTGCATGTTACCCCTGCTTTTGGGCGTTGTTGCTTACGCAGTAGGAATTGTTGTTTCAGAAATAAGTATGATTGCGTTACTTACTGTTTTTCCACTTTTTCTATTTTGCTACCTTTGGGGCTGGTTTAAAAATATGTTTGCGATGTGGCTACAGGCTGTGATCGGGTGTTGTCTTTTTGTTCTGTTCTTGTCTGTCTTTTCCAAAGTCGGGTTTTCTATAGCTAAATATACAAATGAATGGGTTGCAAACCATTCAGGTGGGGAAGTGTTTCTTTCATGCATTATGTATCTCATTGCTGGTGTGATAACAATTTACGGTGTCAAACTTGCTGGTCAAATTTCGATGGCATTATCTCAAGTTAGCGTTGACAGAATGAATCAGGCTATGTCTAGCAACATCATTGAAAATAAAATTAATAGTTATAAACAGCGTAAAGCACAAGCATCTCAAAATCAATCATTAGCTAACTCAATTGCTAATGCAATGTCTAAAAAATAAGGACTCCCTTATGAAAATAAAAATTTTTTTCATCAGCATATTTTCAATCTATTTAGTTGCATGTAGTAATCAAGCTCCAGTTTCCCCCAGTTGGGATAAAAGCTTTGAAAGCTCAAAAGAGGTCGCAATTAATAAAAATTTGCATGAATTAGAAAAAGAACTTGGTAACAAAAATACATTCTAAATAAGGAAGTGTCATGTTTGAAAAAATAAAAGATGATAATAAGCCGTCTGAGGGCAGTTTCAGTAAGTGTATTTCATATGAGAACGATCGAGAGTATATGTTCAAACGTTCAGAAAAAAGGGCGTGGTTGATAACAGGTGTGACTATTTTTTTATTAATTATTTCTTGGGTAATTTTAGCAATAATTTTGCCGTTAAAAGAGGTAACGCCGTATGTGATTCAAGTGAACGAAAAAACTGGTATCCCCGATGTAATTACTGTTGTTGATCCTGAGCAGTTACACGCAAATGAAGCTTTAGATAAGTATTTTGTAAATTCATACATTCAAACAAGAGAAAGCTACACATATCAAACTATTCAAAATACATATATTGAAACACAGTTATACAGTAGTGAAAACGTAAAAAATGAATATCTGGCTCAAATGAACAGAACTGATAGTCCCGACCAAGTTATGAAAACGGGAACAATTTCTGTCAAGGTCAATTCAATTATATTAGAAGACATTAATAATGTAGATATAAAAATGGCTACAGCCCGTATTGTTAAAACATACACTACTGAAAAAAATGAAGTTTATCAACGAAACTTTATTATAAAACTGTCATATGAGTATGAACCAGCTCAAAAGTTAAAATTATCATATCGTCTTGAAAATCCATTAGGTTTTTCTGTCACAAGTTATCAAATTATCGAGGAAAATATTTAATGAAACGTTTCCTTTTTTTATTATTGATATTAGCTGGTGTTTGTAATGCAGTTCAAAAACCCACTTCATCTAAATTTGATAAGCGTATGCAATATTTAGCGTACAACGGTTACAACGTCACGCAAATTAATGCAAAAGTGGGGTATGTGACAGCGATTAATTTTTCTCAAGATGAAGTTATTGTTGATGTTGTTATTGGTTTCAATTTAGGTTGGGAGACTACGGACAATAACAATAAGATTTTTTTAAAACCGATGGCGTATAAATACGAAGATATGATTGTTGAGCCAAACAGTGCTGAATGGGATACAAACCTGATTGTTACGACGAATAAACGCATTTATACGTTTGATTTAAAGCTGGTTGATTCTGATGATAACTCTTACTTAGTTAATTTTACGTATCCAGCCGACGAAAGAAATAAAAAACAAGCATTATTAAAAGAACAAAAAGCACTCGAACAAGAAAAATTGGCTAATGATTCATTAGAGCAGTTTACACAACCAAAGAATTGGAATTACACAATGTTAGTTGGTAAAGATAGTGAATCTATTACTCCCGATTTCACTTACGACGATGGTGTTCGTACGTTTATTGGTTTTACATCTGAAAAAACAATCCCCGCTATTTTTTACTATCAGGGCAAACAGGAAATGATGAGTAATACAAGTGTTAAAAACACTGAAAAATATACCATCATAGTTGTTCATAAAACAGCTACTCGCTTTATTCTCAGGAGTGGTGATGAAGTTGTCGGTATTGTAAATAAAAGCTTTGGTAAATCAGTTCAAAATAATCAAGTAACAAGTAATAAAGATATTATCAGAAATATTAAATAATAAATAATAAATATTAAATAGGATTTTTATCTATGACTGAGAATAAAGAACCATCTCAACCCAAAATTGCCATTGCAGGAGATAAAAGCTATAAAAAAAATCAACGTTTTTTGAAATTAGTTTTTGCATTACTTGTTATTTTATTTTTAGCTTTTGCATTCTATAAATTAGTTTATGTGAGATATAAAACAGACAATAAAGAAACTGTTGCAAAAGAAGTTTCTAAAAATGTTGACGAAAAGAAAAGTTTTACGTTACCACCTCCTAAACAATTTAATAACCCTGCCCCTGCTATTGTCAATAAAGATGATGATGAAAATGAAGATATTGGGTTTATCGGTAATAAAACTGAAGATTCAAATACAGTTAAATCAAGTTTTAGTAAGTCATCTGGTTCGATGGTTGTTAAAAACGGTCAAAGTTCAACAACAGCAAGTCAGAAAGATAATCAATCAATTAGTGATGACAATAAAATTGGCTCACAAAACGACATGTTTTCGAGTACGGCATTCAAAGCTAATACTGCGAGAAAAAGCCGTTATAATCCGAATCTTTTGCTTGAACAAGGTACTTACATTCCTTGCGTGCTAAGACAAAAGCTAATTAGTAATGTAGGAGGTCAAATTAGTTGTACGATTGCTGAAAATGTCCTGTCAAAAAATGGAAATGTAACATTAATTGAAAAAGGTTCAAAAGCGGTTGGTGTTTATCAAACTGGAGCAGTGAGCCACGGAAGTGATCAGATATTTGTCATTTGGCAAGAGATAAGAACTCCGAATAATATCAATGTCGATGTTAACAGCGGTTCAACAGATGAACTGGGAGCAAATGGCTTAACTGGTTGGACGGATCAACATTTTTGGAAACGATTCGGTAATGCAATTTTGCTCAGTATGATAACGGATAGTAGTTCAGCATTATCATCAAGACTTGCAAAGTCAGATAATCATAATTATCTCGAAAACACACAAGAAAATAGCGAAGAATTAGCGAAAACTGTGCTCGAACAGATGGGAGATATAAAGCCCACTCTTTATAAAAACCAAGGCGATAAAGTCGGTATTTTTGTGGCTCGTGATATTGATTTTTCTAGTGTTTATTCATTAAACAAAAGAGGTCAATAAATGAATAAAGATAAAGTTATTGTCAAAAAAGATGCTCGAGCATTACGTTCTCACATAAACAACTTATTTGGTGATTTGTTAACTCGTCATGATATTACCGAAATTGTCATTAATAAAATTGGTCAAATTCGTTATGAAACTAAATCGGGTTGGCAGATTGGTACCGAAGAAGAAAATGAAAGAGTTACAAAAGATAACTTAAATTTTTTCGTTAATGCATCTGCAACATATTCAAATAATATTTTGAATCAAAACCATCCTATTATGAGTGCAGATCTGCCTGATGGCGAACGTTTACAAGTTGTTATTCCACCTGCTTGCGATAAAAGCCAGTATTCAATCACAATTAGAAAGCCATCTCAATTTACAATTACTCTCGATGATTTCAGTAATCAAGGTTTTTTTGATGATATCGTGCTTGGTGAGTATGTAGATCCCGTTGATAGTGAATTACAGAAACTACTATCTGAAAAGCAATATAAGGCTTTTTTTTCGTTAGCAGTTGCGTGCGGAACGAAAAACATTGTCATAGCGGGTGCAACGGGCAGCGGTAAAACTACGTTCATGAAATCATTAATTTATTCAATTCCTGCCGATCAACGAATTATTACTATCGAAGATGTACGAGAAATATCATCAACTATTCATGACAACATGGTGAATCTACTGTACTCATCTGAAAATCAGTCTGTTATTAATCCCTCCGTATTACTGAAATCGTGTTTACGTATGAAGCCCGATCGTATTTTACTTGCAGAACTTCGAAGCGGTGAAGCGTTTGACTACATTAATGTCATTTCAAGTGGGCATGGCGGTAGTTTAACTTCATTGCATGCGGGTAGTTATGAGCAAGTTATTACTCGATTAACAATGATGTCATTACAAAATCCAACAGGTAGCAAAATTCCGTACGATACAACAAAAGAGATTATCCGTGATACGGTCGACATTGTGATCCACATTGGAAACATTAACGGTAAACGGCGTATTACGACTATTTTTTGGAAAGATTACAAAAATGATTAAATTTTTTAAAAAATTAAATGCTCCACAAAAAGTATTTATCTCTATCATTTTTAGTTTTGGCTTATTTATAGCATATTGTTTAACAAGTGTAATTTTAACATTTATATATATGCCTGATGTTGCATTACACGGAAAGAAAATTAAACGTATTTTTCAGTTAATTCATTCGGCGTACGATTATTTTAGTTTGAAAACACCGTATTTGGCATTGATGGCAGGTGAAGTAAAAACAACTATTTTATCAGCATTGGCGGCACTATTTATAATGTTGATAGTATTATTATTATTAGCTGGTCTATTAGTAATAGCTCAAAAACAGAGAAAGGAACGAGAGCTACACGGAACGGCAAAGTGGAGCACGATAAATGAAATAAAAAGCCAAAAACTGATGGAAGAAAAAGGCATTATAGTTGGTTTATATAATGAAAAACCGTTGTTCTTCGGTGGGCAAGAGTTCTGCTCATTAGGTGCACCAACACGAAGTGGGAAAGGAACGGGTATTGTTATTCCTAATCTGATGTGTTGGGAAGATAGCCTAGTTGTATTAGATATTAAACAAGAATGTTTTGATTATACATCAAAATATAGACGAGATATTCTAGGACAAGATGTTTTCCTGTTTAATCCGTTTTCCGAACACACTCATCGTTATAATCCCCTATTGTATTTAGATTTTAATGATCCAAAGGTTGAGCTACAAATTCAAAATATAGCTAACTCATTTTATATATCAAAAGATAATGATTTTTTCGTCGGGGAAGGGAAGTCGATTTTTATTGCCATTACGTATTTATTTGGTGTTTTTTATCATAACGGGTATCTAGGGGATGATTATACACTAACCAATGTAGGCGGTGCATTAAATGGCATTAATATTATAAAAAATGGTCAAAAAGAAAAAATTTCATTAGAGCTAGCAACAGAAACGGCATACCTACTGGGTTGGTTGCCAGACACTGTTTACAATCTATTTCTATCATTCTTCTCACAAAAAGAAGCTGAAAAACAATTTGCTGGTGTTAAAACTGCGTACGAAACAGCATTAAAACCGTTCCAGAATCGAGTTATCAAAAATTCAACCAGTCAAAATGACTTTGATTTTAGAGATTTACGACGAAGAAAAATGACTATTTATCTCGTAATTAATCCCGAGGATCTAGTTAGTGCAAGACCAATAATAAATCTCTTTTTTACCCAATTAATTGATACAAATATTGCTCAAGGGCTACCCGACCAAAACCCAGAATTAAAGCATCCGTGCTTGCTTGGAATGGATGAATTTACGTCAATCGGTTACATGGAAAAATATGAAGTTTCAGTGAGTTTTATTGCTGGCTATGATTTGCGTAGTTTAATTATTTATCAAGCGGATTCACAGATAAAGAATGATAAGCCTCTTGGTTATGGAGAAAAAGGCGGATCAACACTACTACAAAATCATACTTGTAATATTTTTTATCGTCCTAAGGAAACAAAGGTCGCAGAAGAAATTTCAAAACGAATCGGCAATATCACTACAAAATCATATGGTCGTTCTTTCGGAGCTAAAAGTAACTCACGCAGTGAAAACACGGCAGCGAAAGCATTGATTTTACCGCAAGAAATCATGGATTTAAAAATGGATGAAGAAATTATTTTATGTAACAACATTAAAATCAAATGTAAGAAAGCAAATTATTTTTCTACTCCATTTTTAATTGAAAAATTTAAATTAGTTTCATCAACTTTACGAAATGTTAATGGGAATCCGTCCCAGTCTGATTATAAAAAAGCAGTACAAAATAATGAGTTAGCTATTCAACTGCCAGAGTTAAAGGCAATTGATGATGATATTTTTTAACTAAAGGAAAGATTATGCGATTTATATATTTAAGTTTAATTTTATTACTAAGTGGGTGTTCTTCTCCACCTGAACCAGCCACTTTCCCAAAGGGAAAAGATGTTGCGGTTAACAAAGTTTCTATGGAGAAAACGGTTGGAACAATACAAAACACAAAAGATAACGGAAACTGGCGAGTAACTGAATCAATTTATATTGATAAAAATACTATACAGTCAACGACAAGCGACTTAATAAAAATAAATTATTTGTTAGATCACGCAGACAAAATAACGTTAGATGGATGTTTAGAATCAATTAAAAAAATGGAGATATTTATAAAATTATCTCGGAATACAGAAAATATCACGTTAAATGAATCCGATAAAAATTATTGTTCATCAATAGTTACTGCAAAATTTGAAAAATAAATGGGGGGAAAATGGTAAGTATTAATAGAGTTACATTAGTAGGTTATTTAGGAAAAAAGCCAGAAGTCCGCTATATGCAAAATGATAGTGCTGTTGCTAATTTAAGTATAGCTACATCCGAATCGTGGAAAGATAAACAAACGGGTGAAAATCGTGAACGTACAGAATGGCATCGTATTGTTGTATTTGGTAAATTAGCTGAGATTGCAGGGAAGTATACCAAAAAAGGAACTTTAGTTTACATTGAGGGACAATTACAAACTCGAAAATGGCTCGATAATAGTGGTGAGCCACATTATGCGACGGAAGTAATGGTGAATTCAATTGGTGGCGGATTGTTGCAAGTTTTAACGGGAGGCGAACGTAATGAAGATCCCACTCAACACCCCCAGCCTGATCCAAATCCGAATCAAGACGATTATACTTTCGAGGATAATACGCATGAATGTAACTAAAATAACAACAATTTCCGATTTTTTATCATTCTGTCACATGCCTATTTATTATAAAAGCTCTATTAGATTGATGAAGAAGGGAGATATATTTTTTTTCGGACAATGTAAATTAAATGATTTTCATATTGCAGAAGCATGGATAGAAAAAGATTCTGGGAAATATTCATTTTATGGAACATGGACTATACCAACAGCCACAAAACGTGACTTTATTATGACATTCGGTGATTTTAATTTATTAAAAAGGGGGATTATTAAATTTGATGATAAAAATATAACTTCAGAATGTCTATATAGTTTTGCATTAGTGTGTAGGTATATTAATCATATTATAAAAAAACGTCCAATTGAAGATAAAAAAAAGTATTTTAGATTAGGTATGAAACCGTTTTTAGCGGGGCTTTGGCTTGATAAAAATGCAATTAGTAGAAAACCATACTTTGATATAAATAATAAACAGAGGGTTTACTATAATTATGAAGATTATCTACCAACACAACAGTTACAAGCAATAGTAACAGCAGGAATAGCTAGCGGTGCTATTCCATCAAGAAATATTAAATAGGAACAAAATAATGGAATTAAACGAAGTACATAAATTTTTATCTAACAAAAAAAATATAACTCGTTTGTTTAAGAAATATGGCTCATCTTATTGTGAAAAATTGATTGCTCGTTTCAATGATGTTAATGAAAAAATAAAAGAAACCGAGAAATTACGTTTAATTGAAGAAGAAGAAAAGCAAGATAAACTAAAAAAAGTCAGTGACTATATGCTGTCAATTGGTCTAAAGCCAAATGATTTAGAAGTATTAAAAATAAGAAAAGAGCCAACAATAAAGTATCAATATATAGATGAAAACAACAAGTTAACATGGTCTGGCAGAGGAAAAATGCCGAGGTGGCTATCAAAACAACTCGAACAAGGGAAATCATTAGATGATTTTTTGGTTAACTAAATTTTATATTTTCCATTCTTTTATTACAATCACCGCAGATCAATGATGCGGTGGGTTTTGCCCACGCATTTTGTCCACAGCTAGGGCATGTAAATTTATCTCTTGTGCCAGTTCCTTTTAAGATCGGTTTTACTGATAAATCATCATTGCCCACCATCTGAATTGAATTACTGTTAACTGTTTTTGTAAGTTTTTTAATTAGCTCGACATTGTCGACTGGCGTAATATTAAGCCAATCAATTAATATGTCATAATTCACTTTTGAAACTGGTGTAACTATACTTTCTGAATATTTATCATACCATGATATTTCAAAGCCACTTTTAAGTAAATTGTAAACAACTTGCTGAAATAATCCATCTTTCATGATGTAGTGTGTCATTTGCTGACCTGTCTTTTTTCCTCCCATCATTCCGTTATGTGACGGCATCAATCCTATAGCTTCCATCTTTTTGCCCCAGATCCGATCGTGATATCCGCCACGGCATTTTTTTACTGGCGCATAATGTTGCCATACGTGGCACATTTCGTGCGCCAATGTTGACAACGTGTCAGCTAATGAACGCTCACCAAAGTAGTCTGGGTTTAGTGCTAGTTCTGAAACGGTCGATTTACCAGTGAATCGTTCAGGAGAAAAATATCCGAAAGTATACTTACCCCGTTGTAACGTAATCAGAAGATTGGGTAATTCATTATTGAATAAATGTTCATTGAAAAAATCGTATGCTTGCTGTAGTTCTTTGTATGCAACAATTGATGGTTTAATCATTATTAGCACTCTCTATTTTTTATTAATTGTATTGTACAATACAAAATACTAATTTTAAAAAAAACAAAAAATTTACTTTTCATTTTTAACATCCAATAAAAATGCATTAATTTCGTCATTACTTAACGGTTCTATAATGTGCGATTGAATTAAGTATGATCCGCCGATTTCACAATAACTTACTTAATATTTTCATTCCCCCTCCCTTGCTGAATTTTCTTGTTCTATAAATTTATCTAAACGTTCCCAGAAAAAGTTGCTTTATTCTTTTATTATCTTGGGCTTTTAACATTCATTCTATTTACTCCTTGTATGGCTAATTAAAGTATACTTATAATAACCTATCTATAAAAGTAGGTCAATAAATATCTAACAACAACTTAAAATAGCCTAGCCGAATTTAATATGTTAATATAACCACCTAACCTTAAAAAGGTAAGGGCAGAGGAAAATATCACAGATTAATTAGGAACAAGAATGAAAGTTGCTAGGATATATTTAAGAGTTAGCACAAAAGAACAAGAGCTGGAAAGACAAGAAAGAATTATTGATGATACGAAAAAACAGGGGTATTACATTGCAAATGTGTATCGTGAAAAGGCATCTGGAGCTATTACTAATAGACCTGAATTACAAAGAATGATTGCAGAACTGCAAAATGGTGATGTTGTAATAGCTGAAAAAATTGATCGTCTAACTAGATTACCCCTTAATGAAGCCATAAATCTAATCAACTCAATTAAGTCAAAAGGAGCAAAACTCTGCATCCCCGACATTTTAGATTTGTCTGAACTTTCATCTGAAGCAAGCGGCGTAACAAAAATAGTTATAGACTCAATGCAAGATTTATTGTTAAAAATATCACTACAAGTAGCCCGTGATGATTATGAAACTCGAAGACAACGACAAAAGGAAGGTGTGGCAATTGCTAAAGCAAAAGGTAAGTTCAAGGGACGAAAGGCAAACCTACAGTTACATCGACTGATTATTGAGTGCCGATCGGAAGGAAAAAGCATAAATAAAACTGCTGAACTATTGAATTGTAGTCCATCAACTGTCAAAAATGTGTGGTCTAAACACAAAAATATTAAATAATATTTATTAAATAATATTTATTATTTACTTTTCCTTTATTTATTTTATAATAAAACAACTATACACAATATTAGGATATAAATATGAAACTCTATAATGACATTTTAGAAAAAGCAATTGACCCAAATAAATGCAAGTACAAAGAGATAGATCTATGGGAAACAGATCACGGTTACCTAAATGATAATACGTTTGAAGAATTAGCTCGAAGACGACTCGAAGAAAAATTTAAACATGAAAGTTATGTAAGAAAACTAGATAACGGAGAAACGTGGCAATTTAACCCCGACGGTACTAAATTCATGGTAAGAAATAGTAAAGGTGAGCGAATTGGCAATTAAAAAAGCTATTTTTATTTTAGGGTTGAACGGAGCTGGTAAATCAACTATCAGAGATGATATTACAATTACAAAAGATATTTTAATTATTGATCCTGATAAAATAGCTAGAGACTCTAACTGTAATGAATTACAAGCAGGAAAAATGGCTATTAATATGTTTAAAAAAGCTATTAAAAACAATCAATCATTTCTTGTTGAAAGTACTCTATCAAGTAATACAATAATTAAACAAATTGCTACAGCAAAAGAAAACAATTACAGTGTAAGAGCCTATTTTGTTGGTTTAGAATCTGTCGATTATCACATTGATAGAGTCAAAAATAGAGTGTCAAAAGGTGGGCATGATATTCCAGAAGCAACAATTGAAAGACGTTTTGATAAAACATATGGCAATATTAAAAAACTTTTTCCATTAGTTAATTATTTAAAAGTAATTGATAATTCAGTTATTTTTGTTACAGAAGCTAAAATTATTAATGGGAAACTAAAACAAAAAAAACAAGTCCGTGACTGGGTCACAAAGCATGTAATAACTCCATTCGTTGAATATAAACTAGACCACGCAATAAATTCTACAGCTCACAAAAACTTCAAACAAAATCAAAAACAAAACTCTAATGAAATAGAATAGTCATAATAAATATTATTTCTTAAATATTATTTAATAAATAATATTTACAAATTTATTATTTAATTTATAATAAATATTATTTCTTAAATATTATTTGTTATGGGGTTATGGGGTTATAAATGATAATCGTAGTCGGCTGTAATAAAGGTGGAGCAGGTAAAACAACAACAGCAATTAACTTAACAGTTGCATTAGCATTAAAAAATAAAGATGTATGTCTAGTTGATGCTGATCCACAGCGTTCGGCGTCCAAATGGCAGTTATTAAGAGAAAGTGAAAACATTCAGCCCGCAATCAATTTAGTAGAAAAACGTGAAAATATAGCTTCTACATTACTAGATCTGAATTCTCGTTACGACTTTATAATCGTTGATGTTGCAGGACGTAATAGTCGAGAGTTTATTACGGGCTGTTCAGTAGCTGATATTGTTATCTCTCCTCACCAGTGTTCGCAACAAGACTTGGACACTCTATTAGAATTAGAAGAACAATTAGAACGCATAAAAGATTTAAACCCAAAATTGCAAGTATATTGCTATCAAACTTTAGCTACAACCAATCCAATTATTCAGGGGCAAGAACGGCACGACTTCGTAGAATATCTATCAGAAATAAATAACATAAAACTGCTAGATAGCATTGCATATTATAGACGTGTGTATAGAACAAGTTACTCTGATGGTAAAAGTGTAATTGAAACAGATAATGAAAAAGCACGTGAAGAAATAAGTAATTTGCTAAATGAACTTGATATTATTTAATATTTAATATTTAATAAATAATATTTATTAAATACTAATTAATAAAAGGAACTCAAATTGAAAACGCCAAGAACATCTAAAGAAATATACAATCAAGCTGATAAGTTAGCTGATGAATTAGCAGATCGTCCCTATGCTGGTCGCGATAAGAAAGAATCTAAATCTAAAGTAATGAGAAAAATTTCGTTTGAAATTGATGAAATTCAATATGAAGAATTAGAAGATATTGCAATAAAAAATAAACGTGCCAAGTTGCCTCTAAAGACAATTTCTGATTTACTTAGGTTAGCTGTAAATGATTTTTTAATGAAACACAATAAAACTTAATCTAATATTAACCAATAATTGTAAGGAATTTATATGAAAAAGATACTAATATTAATTACTGCTATGTTTTTATTCGGATGTAATGAGAAGACATATACTGTAGAAGATTTTAAAAATAACAAAGAACTACTTGATGAATACCGTAAAAAATGTGAAAACGGTGAAATTGATGGCGATAGTTTAAATTGTGAAAACTCTTTCAAAGCTAATTTAAGTTTAAACACGCCAGCTCGCAATCCTCACGCATGGGATTAATATAGAAGCCACTCATGTGACTTTTAAAGTTCTATCTGTGATAAGTTTATAGACTTGCTAATCTGATTCTTATTCATTATAAACTTATCACCTTTTATTATAATCTTATCTCCTTTTTCGGCTTTATTGTCATTTAAAAATCGATTAATCTGTTTCGACCAAATCGTCTTTTCATTACCGTTGCTATCAATTAATTTTGCAAATGCTGATTGCTTACCGTTTATTTGAAATTGATAATTAGCCAGCCCGAAATCATTAATAATAAATTCTTGAGCGTCCAATCGTTCAACTTTTTCTATAGCCCATTTTTTTACTTTGAATGACTGATTGTTTTCATCTTTAATCTCTTTGATTTTTATATAATCGCCAACAACTGCTCCTGCTTGTTTAATTGCATCTTCTAATCCCTTGTTCCACATATTCTTTGCTTTACCGTTTTTTGTTTGCATAAATAAGTAATAAGAAAATGGCTTGTTTTCATCAAAATTAAAATGAGCTTTACCAAAATCAACAATCTTATAAACATTGGCATCTTTACGTCGATTTTCTCTTTGCAATTTAGCCGATTCTTTCTCAATATCACTTTGTTTATCTGTTGCACTAGAAAATGTAGCATTAACACCTTGTACTTGCAGATTAATTGCAAACTGTGACTTAATTTTATTTAATAGAGATTTATTTATATTTAAATTCTTACCGTTAGATAATGATTTTTTCATTACTGTAACATGAATGTGATTATTATCGGTATCGGGGTGTAAACTATAATAAAAATTGTGATCATGAAAGTGTGTAGATAATGTATTGTAAACAGCTTGTTTTAAAATATCTTGATCTAGTTTACCTTTCATTGAAAACATTAAACGATAAGTTCTTCTCGGTTCTGTATCTTTATTTTTCTTTACTTTCGTTAATTGATAATCATCAATAGCTAATTTTTTAGCGTCATCTAACGATATTTCAAAACCATTCTTATCGTACAACGGTAAAGTGTTTTCTCTGGTGTCATAATCAAAATTCCTCAGCATTGCATTAATGCTTTTTGCTCCGCCCGTTATTTTCACAACAACATGATTAGAATTAGATTTATTACTGTAGCTTTTTCCTGAACTCACATAATTATAATTATTTTTTCTAGAATTAATGCCAGTCGAACCGAACTTTTTACTTCTGGCTCTGCGCATATCTAAATATTCTTCATGTTGCCTCCTTGCCATTTAAAATAACCTTTCCTGTGATACTTTAATAATATTAACTAATGCATTATTCATCTCATTTATTAATTTTATTAATTCTATTATATGAGTATCGTTAATGATTAACTTTTCACGTATTGACATGTTAATTAGTCGCCCAATTTGATTAACGTTAATTCTAGTTTGCTCAAGTTCTTTCAGCTCTAAAGAATCAAAACAGGGCATTGATAAACTGCTGGATACTCTAAATCTAATTTCTTCTGTTACTGTAATATTTTTTCTGCTTGCTATCCTTGAAACTTCTTTTAATGTTCGTTCATCAAATCTAACATTTTTCGTTCTATTTTTTACTGATGATTCAACATTACTATTAGTAGTTGGCTCATTAAATTTAAACCTCTCTCTGATTGTGTTTTCTATCACTTGGCTAAAATTCATGCCGTTTAAAGTTGCGTAGTTATTTACAGCATTAATTAAATCGTTATCAAGCCTGACTGATTTTTTTGTTTTCATAATAAGCCTACTGCAAGTACACGGTAAAAAACCAACGTCGGACGTTGTGTTGTTTTTTACTATCCTGCATGTCTTTTATTTAATTGAGTCCATATCTTATATATTGTAATATTAAGATTGTCAAGAATGGAGGAAATTAGAATGAATTTACAAGACATGGCAACTAATGATTTCAAATTATTTAAACAAAATAAAATTTATGAATATGAAATTAATAAAAAACTCTACAATGAATCATATAAGAAAGTTTTTATTGATGAACTAAAAAAAGAAGCGGTTGCATTAATCGAGCGGGGATACAGTATTGATGCTGATCAATACCCCGAAGATCAGATAAGCATGATTCGCAGAAATTCAGAAGTAAGCATTACTCAAAATCAAAAAAGAGTATTGGAAGAGGCATTTAATGAGAAATATCCGCTTGGTATTACTGATGAAAAAATAGTTAGCTCTGCTATTGCTGATTTTGAAAGATTTAAGAACAATAAAGTTACCAATTTTGAGATAGCATTAAAGATAGAACGCAATGAAGAATACAAACAAGCAATGTTAGCTCTATTCAAAAAAGAAGCTAAAGATTTAAATAACGAACGTGGCTATAACTTCGACGTTGAACAATACCCTCTTGATAAAGTTAATGACATTTTATTACAAAAAAAATACATTCCTGAATCTCATTTGAAATATCTACAAGAAGAATTTAATCAAAAATTTGAAAAAGATTTTCCATCATTAAATGCTAATGCCAAAGCTGATTTTGAATTACTAAAACAAAATAAAATTCCCGATGTTGTTATTGCAAACAAATTGATAAATGATACTTCATATAAAGAAACAATGATTTCATTATTTGAAAAGGCAGGAGATGATTTAGTTAAAAATGGACAATCTATTCCTGATGTCAATTCATATGCATTGCAAAAAATAAATAACATAATTGATAACGCCAGTAAACTTTCTGAAGAAGAAAAAATAAATTCAATTAAAGAGTATGAACAAAAAAATAATATTTCTGCTGAATACTTAGTAAAAACGTTTGAAGATAATAAAGTTGTTACTAAAAATATAAACGCAATTTTTATTCAAGATATTCTTTCAATAGAAAGCGGGAGTAATCTTCTTAGTGTTGAACGAGTCGATTTAAAAGATAATTTATATCCGTTTCTTACTGAAAATAAAAAATTAATTTTTGCACAATCAATAGAACACGCAACAGTTGAAAATGTTATTCCTTTAAATCAGAACGATGCTATTAATTATTATCAAAATATGCTTAATGAAAAAAATAATGAGTTTAATGAGTTTTCAAAAAAAATGTCATCATTTTTAGATAATGACAATAAAAACAATCAAATTAGATTTGAAAATGCCCATTACTTAATTAATGAGCTAGATAAAAACCCAGAAAAATTTTCACAATTTTCAAGTTCTTTTATTGAAAAGGGAATATCTGAAAACGTATTACCCGATTCTAATATCAAAGTGGGAGAAAATATAAAAGAAGCATTAAAAGACAAAGTAAATTCCCCACTCATTTTTGTAGAGACAGTTAAAAAGAAAGTTATCAAAGAAACTAAATTGTTAATCGACATTGTAGATAACACAAAAAAAATTCTGTTAGAAAAACCGTTAAAAAGCATTCAAGATAAATTGTTTAACAAAGCCATGGATGATGCTGAAAAAAAGTTAGAACATCAACAGAATAATCAAAAATCTAGTCAACGAGAAAAAAGCAAAAATGCTCAAGTTTCATTATAAATATAGGAGAAAACCATGAAAACAATTTCTGCTGAAAATTATGTAAAAGAACAACAAGAACGTTCTGCAAATGATATTTACCGCCCTTTAAAACCTCAGTATGAGCTAGCTGATAGCAATGTTGAATTAGATGAAAATGAAATTATTGATGAGGAACTAGACAATGAGCCAGCTTGATAAATTAAATAACAGTTACAATGAAAGTTTGTATAATTTAATCGTTAATACTGATCACAAATGGACTCAAAGCTGGGCTAGCCTTGGATTTGAACAGCAAAATAGCAAAAATAACGCATATCGAGGAGCAAACCAAATCGTTTTATTTAGCCGTGCTGTTATGAGTGAATTTAAAGATCCGAGGTGGGTAACATTTAATGAAGCAAAGAAAAATAACACTCCGATAAAAAAGGGAAGCAAAGGTGAATTTATAGGATTTTTTACAGATACTGCTAGTGTTTTAAAAAAAGATGATAAAGGAAATCCTATTTTAGACAAAGAGGGGAAAAAACAATATGAGTTAGTTAAGTTAGATCGACCTGTTTTGAAAACGTATTATGTTTTTAATGCTCAAGATGTTGATGGTATAAAACAATTTGAATTGCCTGAAAAACCCAAAATATCAGATCCTGAAAAATATTCTAAGATCGATAAAATGATTGAGAGTTACTGCAAAGATAATGACATTTCATTAAAAGAAATTTCTAGCCAAGATGCTTTTTTTAGCAACGGTTCAAAAAATGTTGTAATGCCCCTGAAAGAACAGTTTTCAAATATTGATGAATATTATGCTGTAGCATTTCATGAATTAACACATAGCACAATAGAGTGCGTGGGTCGAACTAATAAAAAAACGGATCGTAAGGGTCATAATGAGTTCGGTAGTAAAAACTATGCAAAAGAAGAATTGGTCGCAGAACTCGGTGCATTATTTATGTGTCAAAAATTCGGTTTAAGCGGTTTTGCAAATAATCAAGAAAGCAATACGTTAAAATCATTAGCATATTTAAAAAATTGGTTAAAGGCAGGAAAGCTGGAAAAAGAGGATTTAAGTATTGCACTCCGTGATGCTAACAAAGCGGTTAGTAAAATAACAAGTTACATTGAAAAAGAGGTAACGAAAACTGTTGATGAACAATTAACAAATAAAACTTATAGTATCGAGTTTAAATTTGATCGTAAAGAGTCTAAATATAACATATCTATTAATGGAGAATCTGCCGAATCAGTGATTAATAAAGATAAATATGCTTTATCTGTTTTACAAAATCATCCAGATATCAAAAAGCATAATGTTCCGATTTCAGAATTGCAAACAGGAATCATTAATCGTACTGAATCAATGAAAGGTAATCGACCGCAAGATATGAAACTTGATGCAACAGGTAAGGAAGTTAAAAACAAAAAAGGGAAAGACCAGATTGAACTATAGCTTAAAATCGCACTGTATTGTACTTATTTTAAGTTTTTCCATTAATCCGCCCGCTTAGTATTAACCATAAGAAAAAACGGCTTATTTTGCGATATATTGCGTTATAAGCCATTATTTAATTAATCTCATTCTGAATTTTATCTCTTTCTAGAGATATTTTATCATTCTTCCTTTCTAAATTTTTTTCTGCTCTCTTAAGGGAGTTATTGAATTGAAAATCTTTTATCTGTTCTATGTTTTTGGTTAATTGAATAATTTTGTCTGTAATATCAAATTTAGATAACAAAGGATCTTCACCCCAGTCTTCCATATACTTATTCAATAAGTCATTTTTCTTTATAAATTGTGTCAATTTCTTAATATCATCGTGAGTAAATTCCTTTTTGAATTTTTCAGTTAAAAACGATAAATCATATAAATCTCGTGATTTAGTCCTTTCTTCTAAGCATTCTATCTTTGCTTTGATTAAGTAGTTAATCTTTGCTACTTTGATATCGTCAATAATTGTAAAAGGAATTTCAGTATTCTCTTTTATCTTCATTTCAATAACTAAATTGTTTTCATTTCCACACGAGTTAATGTAATTAAGATTATATTTAGAATTTACAGGAGTGTCTTTAATGTGTCTCAAATTATTTAATTTTATTTTGTGCGGTAAGTTGTTTTTTATTCTACTTTCTAAATTTATTTTTTTGCTAGTATCTAAATCAATATCAACAGAAAAACGATCTAGTCCATAACATAAATATAATGCAGTTCCCCCAATTAATACTAGTGGAGTGTCATTTAAATTAACCGCTAACTCTTTCATCAAGATATGGTGCTCTTTCTGATCTTCAGTTAAATCCATTAGCTTTCCTCACAAGGATTTGATGCTTTCCATTCATCTATTTTCAATTGTACATCTTTTTCAACTTGAAAATAGAGTATATCAATTAAGCGGTAAACCGTTTTTTTAGCTTCTGATGTTGTAAACCAATCATCTAGTCTAATGCTATCTAAAGGAGCATTATTTTTAATACGGCTAAATAATAGATCAACACAAGCTCTAGCATGTGATGCACAATAAACAGGACTATTTTTATCAATAACGTGTTTTTCGTAATATCCCATTTTTTTTAGAGATTTTGTCACATCATTAACTTCTAAGTCCCCTAAATATGCATTTGTATTTGTTTTCATTCCGTCTCCAGCAAGATAAGCATCTTCGTTACGAAAACCGTTATTAAACATAGTGACATAATGCCAATCTCCCGTACACAGTTCCTTTGATGTTTCATCGAATATGTTTAGTGCTGCCATTTTTGACAGATATTTTTTTTTACTGGTTTTAGGAATTAAAAGCATAGTAGTTCTCCTGTGTTTAATACAGCATTGTACTATATGTGTTGACCTTAAAAAAACAAAAAAAAATTTATTA